>NZ_JAPCIK010000018.1:0-174889 GCF_025910115.1 Pseudomonas sp. RG1 | reverse complement strand
GCCCGCCCGGGGGGGGGCCCGCCCCGCCCCGCTCCCACAGGCATCAGCAACCCTCGTCAAACCGAATCCAGCAGCGCCTGCCTCGGCTTGTTGTCGCTGTTGCAAATCACCCGATTGCGCCCACTGGCCTTGGCTTCGTACAACGCCTGATCGGCCTCATCCAGCCAACGCGTGGCGTCGGCATGGCTCGGGTCGTAGGCGGCCAGGCCAATGCTCAGACTGACCTTCAACGCCGGGTTCTGCTCGTAGCCCATCACCGCGAAGCGCTCGCGCAAGGCTTCCATGGCCTGAGCGGCATTGAACAGCGGCAGCTCCGGCAGGATCACGCAGAACTCATCCCCGCCATAGCGCCCGGCCACGTCCGTGGCGCGCAGATTCTGTTTGAGCAGTTTGCTCAACTGGCGCAGGACGATATCGCCGGCGACATGGCCGTAGGTGTCATTGATCGCCTTGAAGTGATCGATGTCGATCAAGGCTATTGCCGCGCCCTGCTGCTGGCGTTTGCAGCGCTGGAACGCGAGGTTCAGTTGATCCTTCCACGCGCCGTGATTGAGCAGGCCGGTCAGGCTGTCGGTGCGACTCAACGCCAACAGCTCACGCTTGTGCCGACCGAGGGTCGAGGCCTGGCGAAAGCAGATCCAGCCCAGCGCCAGCGGATACAGCAACAGCAGCGGCAAACAGGCGTACAACTGCAGCGGCGTTGTTGGCGGGATGAACGTCGGCGCAAACACCACCAGCCCCACGCCCATACCGAATAGCTGTGCCGCCGTGCCCGCCAGCAAAAAACGCCCGCCACCGATGGCGACGTTGTTCATCGCCATCATCGAAATCGTGGTAGCGCTGGGCAAGGGATTGAACTGCATGGCGGCGACCCAGAAGCCGCCCATGAATGCATCGATCAGCAAATTGCGGTGTTCGGCGCGAAACGGCACGCTCGAGCTTCGCGCCCATAGAAAGGCCAGATGCGGCCAGACCAGGCCGTTGAACAGCATCAGGCCCCACACCCACAGCGGCGGATCGAGCGCGTGCATCGCCACGCTGACACACATCAGCCCGAGCAGCAGCCCGAACACCCGCGACCTGTACAGCCTCCTGGCCAGTGAAAGTCCCTTTCCTCGCGTATTTCCCATAAGGGCCTCGACCGCGCGATGCATGGTTACATCCCGACAAGGATGTGTCCGGAGTCTATCAGGGCGCCGTTAAATAGCCATCACCGGCCAGCGGCCTGAATAGAGCGCTATCAGCGCCGCACGCGCGGCCCAGAGTTGGCTATAAATGAAAGAGGGGAAATGGAAAAACAACTATAAAAAGGGGGCACATGCATACCTACGCTGTGTTGATCATCGGCAGCGGTTTCGGCGGCCAGTGCGCGGCGGTCAACCTGCTCAAGGCCGGAATCGACGACTTTCGCATTCTCGAGCGACGCGACTTCTTCGGCGGCACCTGGTGCCAGAACACCTACCCCGGCGCAGCAGTGGACGTGCCGTCGCCGCTGTATTCGCTGTCATTCGCACCCTACCGCTGGTCGCAGATGTTCGCCGAACAGGCGGAACTGCGTCGCTACACCGAACAGGTGATCGAGCAGTTCGGTTTACGCGAGCGCGTGGAACTGGGGGCGGATGTCGAGCGCGTCGAGTGGGACGAAGCGGAAAAGCGTTGGTTGGTGCACACCCGCGCCAGAGGTACTTTCCGAACCCAATTCCTGATCAATGCTTCCGGGCCGTTGAGTCAGCCGGTCATCCCCAACTTTCCTGGGATGGATCGCTTTCTAGGCAAGACTTTTCATACAAATAACTGGGACCACAGCTACGACTATCGCGGTAAACGCGTGGCGATCGTCGGCAGCGGTGCCAGCGCAGCCCAAGTGATCCCGGCGATTGCAACCCAGGTCGAACATCTGCATGTGTTCCAACGCACGCCGCATTGGGTGCTGCCGCGTGCCGATCGCAAATTCGGCCGTTTCCAGCGCTGGCTGCTTGGCCTGAAGCCGGCGTACAAGCTGCTGCGCTGGCTGATCTACTGGCAATTCGAAACCCGGGTGATCGCTTTCAAATACTCGAGACCGGCGATTCACCTGGTCCAGCAACATGCGCTGCGTTTTCTCAAACGTCAGGTTCCGGACCCGCTGCTGCGGCAGAAACTCACCCCGGACTTCACCATCGGCTGCAAACGCGTTTTGGTCTCCAGCACGTACTACCCGGCGCTGAGCCGCGCCAACGTCACGTTGCACAGTCGCGAGCACGGCATCGCTTCGATCGACGAAAGCGGGATCAATACCGTGGACGGCGAGCATCTCGATGTTGATCTGATCGTCTGGTCCACCGGTTACGACGCCACCGACGGGGTGATTTCCTACCCGGTCAGCGGTAAAAACGCGGTGCAACTCAGAGATGTCTGGGCCGAATACCCGCGCGCCTACCTCGGCACCAGCCTGCCGGACTTCCCCAACCTGTTCATCGTCACCGGGCCGAACACCGGCATTGGCCACACTTCGGCGCTGTTCATCATCGAATCGCAGATGAACTACATCCTCGACTGCATCCGCACCGTGCGGGCCAAAGGCCTGCGCAGCATCGAAGTGCGCCGTGACGCAGAACGTACCTACACTGCAATGATCCACCGGGAAATGCAGCGCACGGTGTGGAAGTCCGGTGGTTGCCACAGTTGGTACCAGAGCAAGAGCGGTCATGTGATCGCGATGTTTCCCGGCTTCAGTTTCAGCTATCACCTGCTGACCCGGGCGCTGAAACCGGCAGACCATATTTTGTCCTGAACACGTAAAAGGAAAACGTCGATGCTTTTGCTGTTTGTCGCACTCGCGGTTTTCGTGGCCTGGAGCTGGTTGAGTTACCCGGCGGTCGGCCATTGGTTGTACAACCTGGCCATGGCCAGCGAGGCCAGGTTGTACAAATTGCACAAGATCGAAGTGCCGATCGCCGAGATGACCGTGTCGACCTGGCAAGGCGGGCCGTACGAGGCGTCCAGCGCGATCCTGATGCTGCACGGCTTCAGCGCCGACAAAAACCTCTGGCTGCGCTGCGCCCGGCACTTCGTCCGTCAGTATCGGGTGATCATTCCGGATCTGGCCGGCCACGGTGAGACTGGCTTCAAGGCTGGCGGCGGTTACGACATTGCGGTTCAGGCCAAACGCATGATTCAACTGCTCGACGTCTGCGGCGTGGAGAAAGTCCACGTCATCGGCAACTCCATGGGCGGCTACATTGCCGCGTGGCTGGCGGCGACCTATCCGGAGCGAATCGCCTCGCTGGCATTGATCGACCCGGCCGGCGTCACCGCACCGGAGCCAAGCGACATGGAGCGCCACCTGGCGCGCGGGCACAATCCATTCCTGATCAATTCCCGCGAAGAATTTCAGCGTTTCTACGCGATGACCATGGAGTCGCCGCCGTGGGTGCCGAAGCTGGTGCTGGACGCCGTCGCCCAGCGCTATGAGCAACAACGTGACGAGCTCGAAGAAATCTTCCGCGACTTCCGCGCCAGCCCGCCGATGGAGCCGAAACTGGCCGAGATCAAATGTCCGGCGCTGTTGCTGTGGGGGCGCAAGGATCGCCTGATCGACGTCAGCAGCGTGCCGGTGTGGAGCAAAGGCATCGCCAATCTCGAAGTGGATGTGTGGGATCACGTCGGGCACATGCCGATGGTCGAACAGCCGGGAAATACCGCGCGGCTGTACGGGGAATTTCTGGAACGACAGCGATGAAGATGGATATTCGCAATGCCCCAGGTGGCGCAACTGATCGTTCCCATGCTCTGCGTGGGAATGCCTCAGGGGACGCTCTGCGTCCAGTGACGCAGAGCGTCACGGGCTACATTCCCACGCAGAGCGTGGGAACGATCAGCGGAGACAGAAGGTTGGCGTTCCCATGAACATCCTTTACGACGAACGCCTCGACGGTCCGTTGCCCGAGGTGAACAAGGGCGAATTGCTCAAGGCCCTGCAACAAGCCCTGCCGGACCTGGACATCCTCTGGCGCGAAGATGAACTCAAACCCTACGAATGCGACGGCCTCTCCGCCTACCGCACCACGCCGATGCTGGTCGCCCTGCCCCGGCGTCTGGAGCAAGTGCAAACCCTGCTGAAACACTGCCATCAGAACAACGTGCCCGTGGTCGCGCGGGGTGCCGGTACGGGATTGTCCGGCGGCGCGCTGCCACTGGAAAAAGGCCTGTTGCTGGTGATGGCGCGGTTCAACAGCATCCTGCACATCGACCCCGCTGCACGTATCGCGCGGGTTCAGCCGGGGGTGCGCAATCTTGCTATCTCCCAGGCGGCGGCCCCGTTCGGCCTGTATTACGCTCCGGATCCGTCATCGCAGATCGCCTGTTCGATCGGCGGCAACGTCGCGGAAAACGCTGGTGGCGTGCATTGCCTCAAGTACGGCCTGACCGTGCACAACGTGCTGAAAATCGAAGTGCTGACCATCGAGGGCGAACGTCTGACGCTGGGTTCCGAGGCGCTTGATTCAGCCGGTTTTGACCTGCTCGCCTTGTTCACCGGCTCCGAAGGCCTGCTGGGGATCATCACCGAAGTCACGGTGAAGTTGTTGCCTAAGCCGCAAGTCGCCAAGGTCCTGCTCGGCAGTTTCGATTCAGTGGAAAAGGCCGGCCGCGCGGTTGCCGAAATCATCGCTGCCGGGATCATTCCGGGTGGTCTGGAAATGATGGACAACCTGGCCATTCGCGCCGCCGAAGACTTTATCCACGCCGGTTACCCGGTCGACGCCGAGGCGATTCTGTTGTGCGAACTCGACGGCGTCGAAGCCGACGTGCACGACGATTGCCAGCGCGTACGGGAAGTCATGACAGCGGCCGGCGCCACCGAGGTGCGCCAGGCCCAGGACGAGGCTGAACGCGTGCATTTCTGGGCCGGGCGCAAAAATGCCTTCCCGGCGATAGGTAGATTGTCGCCGGATTATTACTGCATGGACGGCACCATCCCGCGCCGCGAATTGCCCGCTGTGCTGCAAGGTATCGCCAGCCTCGGCGAGGAATATGGCTTGCGCGTGGCCAATGTGTTCCATGCCGGCGACGGCAACATGCATCCGCTGATCCTGTTTGATGCCAACCAACCGGGGGAGCTGCATCGCGCCGAGGCACTGGGCGGCAAGATCCTTGAATTGTGCGTGAAAGTCGGCGGCAGCATCACCGGCGAGCACGGCGTCGGTCGCGAGAAAATCAATCAGATGTGCGCGCAGTTCAACAGCGACGAGCTACTGCTGTTTCATGCGGTGAAAGCCGCGTTCGATCCGCAGGGCCTGCTCAATCCCGGCAAGAACATTCCGACCCTGCATCGCTGCGCCGAATTCGGCGCGATGCACATTCACGCCGGGCAACTGCCCTTCCCCGAGCTGGAGCGATTCTGATGGCTGATTTCGATGCCGCCAACGCCCTGCTCGATCAGGTCAACGCCGCGCGGGCCAATGCCACACCGCTGAAGATTCAGGGCGGCAACAGCAAGGCGTTTCTCGGTCGCGAGGTGGCCGGCGAAGTGCTCGACACCCGTGCTCATCGCGGCATCGTTCAATACGATCCGACCGAACTGGTGGTCACCGCACGTGCCGGTACGCCGTTGTCCGAGCTGCTCGCGGCGCTGGATGACGCCAGGCAAATGTTGCCCTGCGAACCGCCATCCTTTGCCGACAGCGCCACGGTCGGCGGCATGGTCGCCACGGGACTGTCCGGACCTCGCCGGCCGTGGTCCGGCTCGGTGCGCGACTTCGTTCTCGGCACGCGGGTGATCACCGGCCTCGGTCAGCATCTGCGCTTCGGTGGAGAAGTGATGAAGAACGTCGCCGGTTATGACCTGTCGCGGCTGATGGCCGGCAGTTTCGGTTGCCTCGGCGTGCTGACTGAAGTGTCGCTGAAAGTCCTGCCGAAACCGCGCCAGTGCCTGAGCATCCGCCTCGATATCGACTGCGCTCGGGCCTTGAGCAAACTTGCCGAATGGGGCCAGCAACCGCTGCCGATCAGCGCCGCTTGCCACGATGGCCGGAGCCTGTACCTGCGCCTGGAAGGTGGCGAAGGTTCGGTGACGGCGGCGCATCAACGCCTCGGCGGCGAGCCGCTGGATTCGGGTTTCTGGCGCGACCTCAACGAACAGCGCCTGAGTTTTTTCGACGAAGGTTTGCCGCTGTGGCGCCTGTCATTGCCGAACAACCTCGGCCCGCTTGAGCTGCCCGGCGAGCAACTGATCGATTGGGCCGGTGCGCAACGCTGGGTGAAATCCGAAAGCGCTGAGATTCACGCACTCGCCCATTCCTTGGGCGGCCATGCAACGTGCTTTACCCACGGCGCCACGGATTCGCCGTTCCAACCCTTGGCGCCAACCCTGCTGCGCTACCACCGGCAACTCAAGGCGCAACTCGACCCGCAAGGGCTGTTCAACCCCGGGCGAATGTACGCGGAGGTCTAGCCATGCAAACCACCCTCAGCGAGCAATCGCGGCAATTGCCCCGCGCTGGCGAAGCGGAAAAGATCCTGCGCACCTGCGTGCATTGCGGTTTCTGCAACGCGACATGCCCGACGTATCAATTGCTCGGCGATGAGCTCGATGGGCCGCGCGGGCGCATTTACCTGATCAAGCAAGTGCTGGAAGGCGCACCGGCCACCGAGCAGACGCAACTGCATCTGGATCGTTGCCTGTCGTGCCGCAACTGCGAAACCACCTGCCCATCCGGCGTCGATTATCACAACCTGCTCGACATCGGCCGTGCGGTGGTCGACAGCGCGGTGCCACGCCCGGCCGCCCAGCGCTTGCTGCGCGAAGGCTTGCGCGCGTTGGCGCCGAATCCGGCTGTGTTCAAAGGCTTGCTGCGCATGGGCGCGACCTTTCGGCCTCTGCTGCCGCGCCTGCTGGAAAGCAAACTGCCGCAGCGCTTGGGTGTTATGGGGTCGCGCCCTGCTCCTAGGCATGCGCGCCGGGTGTTGTTGCTCGAAGGTTGCGTGCAACCGGGTCTGTCGCCGAATACCAATGACGCAACGGCGCGGGTGCTTGATCGTTTGGGCATCAGCGTCACTCCGGTGAGCGAGGCCGGTTGCTGCGGCGCTCTCGACTATCACCTCGACGCTCAGGGCAAAGGTCTCGACCGCGCTCGGCAGAACATCGACGCCTGGTGGCCGCATCTGCAGAACGGCGCCGAAGCCATCGTGCAGACGGCCAGCGGTTGCGGCGCGTTCATCAAAGATTACGGGCATTTGCTTGCGGACGATCCGGTCTATGCCGACAAGGCTCGGCAGATCAGCGAAATGACTCGGGATCTGGTGCAAGTCATCGCGCAGGAACCGCTGGAACAGGTCTGCGCCGCCAGCGAACGACGCATCGCCGTGCATTGCCCGTGCACTTTGCAGCACGCACTGAAACTCGGCGGCGCGGTGGAAGCAATGCTGACCCGACTCGGCTTCAACCTCACGCCAGTGCCCGACGGCCATTTGTGCTGCGGCTCGGCGGGCACTTACTCGCTGACGCAACCGGTGCTGGCGCGGCAACTGCGTGACCATCGACTCAACGCCCTGGAAAGCGGCCGGCCCGAGTTGATCGTCACTTCCAACGTGGGCTGTCAGAGCCATCTGGCGAGCGCCGGGCGCACGCCGGTCAGGCACTGGATCGAACTGGTGGATCAGTCGTTGGCAGAATGAAGTTCGTAGGATTCTTCGTTTGCCCGCCTGGGCGAAGGCTGCGATCTTTTCCGGCATCCATTTCGTCACCGTGGCAGGAATTTTTTTCATGACCGTGCAGCCGTTCGTCAGCCCCGACCTGATCCGCCAACGCTTCTCCCGAGCGATGTCCGACATGTACCGCGAAGAGGTGCCGCTGTACGGCGCGCTGATGGAACTGGTGGAGAAAACCAATCGCGAAGTGCTGGCAGGTCAGCCAGACATCGCCGGGCAACTCAAGCGCACCGGCGAAATCGATCGGTTGGACATGGAACGCCACGGCGCCATCCGCGTCGGCACCGCAAGCGAGCTGGCTACCCTCGCCCGCCTGTTCGCGGTGATGGGCATGCAGCCAGTGGGTTATTACGACCTGACTCCGGCGGGTGTGCCGGTGCATTCAACGGCGTTTCGCGCGGTGCATGAAGAAGCGCTGCAGGTCAGCCCGTTTCGCGTGTTTACCTCGTTGCTGCGCCTGGAGCTGATTGAAGACGCTGAATTGCGTTCGTTTGCCGAGTCGGTACTGGCCCGTCGTTCGATTTTTACTGAAGAGGCGTTGCGCCTGATTGAACAGGCGGAAACGGCAGGCGGACTGAATGAAGCGGAGGCCGTGGAATTCGTCCGACAGGCACTGGAGACTTTTCGCTGGCACCACAGAGCCACGGTCAGCGCCGCGCAATACCAGAAACTCAGCGCCCAGCACCGCTTGGTCGCCGATGTCGTTGCGTTCAAAGGCCCGCACATCAACCACCTGACCCCTCGCACGCTGGACATCGACACCGTGCAGGAGCAGATGCCTGCCCATGGCATCACACCCAAAGCGGTGATCGAAGGCCCACCGCGCCGCGACTGCCCGATCCTGCTGCGCCAGACCAGCTTCAAAGCGCTGGACGAGCCGATCGCCTTCACCGATCAGCCCGAAACCCGTGGCAGCCACAGCGCGCGTTTCGGCGAAATCGAACAACGCGGCGCTGCCCTCACGCCCAAGGGTCGAGCGCTGTATGACCGCTTGTTGAATGCCGCTCGCGATGAACTGGGCGACTTCCCCAATGAAGCCAATGCCGCACGCTACGACGCGCTGATGACTCAGCACTTTGCGGAATTTCCTGACAGCATCGAGGGCATCCGCGAACAGGGGCTGGCGTACTTTCGTTATTTCGCTACGGAAAAGGGCTTGGCCGCTGAAGGACTTGGTGAGTCGTCCCTGGAGGACTTGCTGCGCGATGGCTATGTGAAAGCGGAGCCGCTGGTGTACGAAGATTTCCTGCCGGTGAGCGCAGCGGGGATTTTTCAGTCGAACCTCGGCGATTCTGCGCAGACGCATTACGGCGAACACTCCAATCGACAGGCTTTCGAACAGGCGCTGGGGCGTTCGACCATTGATGAGCTGGGGTTGTATGCCGAGACGCAACGGCGGTCGATTGAGGAGTGTTTGACCCGACTCGCGCGTTAAACATTAAAAGATCGCAGCCTACGCCTGCTCCTACAGGGGAAACGCATTCCAAATGTAGGAGCTGCCGCAGGCTGCGATCTTTTGATCTGAAGCTATGAGGCAATCTTTGCCTCTGGACGACTTGCAAAAATGGATGGAGTCCAGCGTCTGGGGGAACAAAACTAAGAATCGCAGCATGCAGGACGAATGGAACGAACTGGCAAAGGTCGTGCAAAAACCTACTTGTGAAATGATTCGCGATGCCAAGCAGACCTATCTGAAGTTTATAATTCCAGGCGTTAGCACGCAGGAAATGGATACTCGAAAATTGCAATTGAAAGCGTACCAGCAATATCGCGATGCTCCAAAGAAAGGGGGTTACGCGCCCGGCCCTTTTCCCTTGAGATGGCGGGAGTGCACGACAACCTGGATTAGTCGATTAGTCGTAGCCAGTAAAGGCAGCGAAGCGTTGACAATTCATTTGCCGATCAGTGACTCATTGCAGACCACAGATTTTTCCTTGGCATTGACCATCGCTTATCAATTGGAAGCTGAACGTGACGTAATGCACGAAACCTGCTTTGTGCTGCGTGACCTGCATATTGTTAGCTCACCTTATAGGCGCGATCCAACGCGCGGTGTCTTTAAGCTTGATTCTGCTGACTCGTTGCCGATTGGCACAAGTAAATCCCAATTCATATTGTTCAAAAAAGAAGATTTGGGGACCATCGATGCTTAAAAGCCTTTTCAAGCGCGGCGCTAAATTCACTACTTCTGAAGCCGCAGCGGACATCCGTAGCGAGAGGCCAAGGGCTGGAGAAGTCCGCGTCCGTGGAATGAATGAAACTCTGTTTCTATCGCCATTACCGGTCTATACAGGGCAAACTCAATCCTCTCGCCGGAATTTTTCAGGGATGAACGAAGTATTCCTGGAACTCGGTGGAAGTAATTGGGGAATGGTTGAACAAGGAAAAGTACTTGCCGCTGGAATTTGGATGGCATTGACGACAGCATTCATTGCTCCGGTGCTTATCTGTGCTTGGCTCGCACTTTTCAGCCCTCACGGAATAGATCGAAGGTTCGTCGACCTAATTGGTGACTCGTTACTGGTTTTTGCTAGCGGCTCTCTACTGTTTATTCTCCCTCTTGGTGCGTACTTATACGGAATGCTCTCCGGCGTCTTTAAAGCAGCAAAAACCTACCCCGTCCGCTTCAACCGCCAACGCCGCGAAGTCTGCTACATCGACAGCAAAACCCGCCGCGTCCTCATCGTACCTTGGGAAAGCGTCGTCGCCTGGGTCTCCAACACTCAGGGCGTGACCAGTTATGGCGCTACTCGCCAGTACACGTTCGGCATGGGTCTGGAGGATGAGGAGCAGGACAAAGGGCAATTCCTCCTGCTACCACAACCCAGCGATGCACATGCTTTAGGGATGTGGACTTCAATTCGTAATTACATGGAAGACGGTCAGCTGGTAGATGCTCCAAACCCGATGCTCAAGGCACTGGGTTTGACTCCATCCGGTGATCGGCTCAAACCGTACGAAGGCCTACACACTTTTGAAATCGAACGCGAAGACGCACGCGCGATGGGGTCGCTGGACGAGGGTGGCGACGAACTGACGCCCGAGCAGCGCGAGCATTACGGTTACTCGAAAAAATCCCGTTGGCCACTGCGCCGCTGGTACATGTGGCGCGTGCTGAGCT
The DNA here is from genome assembly GCF_025910115.1 of Pseudomonas sp. RG1. Taxonomy (NCBI): domain Bacteria; kingdom Pseudomonadati; phylum Pseudomonadota; class Gammaproteobacteria; order Pseudomonadales; family Pseudomonadaceae; genus Pseudomonas; species Pseudomonas sp. RG1. The sequence goes on along the minus strand of NZ_JAPCIK010000018.1, from coordinate 164,079 downwards.
TCTGGAAGATGCCTTACATGCTAGCCGAATGGGCGCATCGCAAAGGGCGGCCTACCCTTCCGGAGCAAGTGCAGACATGGTCTGAGGCGTTGCCACCAGAGCAATGGGCCAAGCCCACCGCTGCATTGGTGAAAGCCAATCAAATGGTCAAGACTGCCATGGACAAAAAAGGCACCACGTTCGTCGAAGCGTGCAAAGCGGCGGGTTTGCATGGATGAAATGTGAGCAACCAAGTTCGTCTATTTCTTTGGATTTTTAACATCTGTTAAAACGTAAAGCCGATTTTTTTCGGTTTATCCGACACCATAAGTCGGAAATCTCGAGTCTGAAAACCCAATGAATACCCGTCAGATAACGCTTGCCAATCGATGGACCGCAACCTTTCAAAACATCGGCGAGTTTCGCATGGGCGTCGAGGGCTGGGGCTTGCTTCTACAGGGTCCGAATAACCAGACGATCAAATACTTCGCAGACCAGATTGTTCTAGCGAACGACGAGGACGGCAACCAAGCCAACACCTGCATCCTGCTCTCGGTCGATGGTGTTTACGGCTGTTTGCATACGGCCGTAGACGGCGACTGGGTGATCGATTTTGCGCGAGGGATGATTGCCCCTCATCGAGTAACGATTCGCCACCATCACGACGCTTACGACGAAAGCCTTTCAGTATACGAACAGCCGGCCTTCAAACGTGCGCGCCAGTACGTCAGTGTTGTCGGAAAACACATCTACCTGACTTTTCCGCTAACCAGAGATGAGGACTTTCCCAAGGTATGGGACGAATACCTGGCAATCCGCAAGCGCCAACTGGATGAGCTTTACTTCGCAACCTGATGAACGCATGGCTACATCCGGTACGCATCCCAACCGTTTTACGTCCTCACACTTCTCCAGTGTCCGACCCTGCCAAATTAAGCTTCACCTAAGCTTCCCCCGCTAGCATCCCGGCTCATCAACCTGTCGTCTTGAGCCGTGATGAGTCCCTCCGACATGAAAGCCTTCGATCTGCCTACCCAGCCGCATCCCAATTTCAGTCTTGTACTGGTCAATTACAAAACCCCGGACATCACCCGCATGTGTCTGGAACTGTTGCGCGAGCATGTTCAGGCGCAGGGCATTGCAGTGTGGGTGGTGGACAACGATTCGGCGGATGCCAGCCTCGATTATTTGCGTTCGCTGGACTGGATCAATCTGATCGAGCGGCCGTCGCCGGGCAAGGAAATGGGGCATATTGCCCATGGCAAGGCGTTGGATCTGGCCTTGGCGAAAGTTGAGACCGATTACTTGTTTCTGCTGCACACCGACACCTTTGTCTACGACATGGAAGTGTTTGCGATGATGATGCGCGAATGCACGAAAAATGCGGACATGGCGGCGGTGGGTTGTGTTGAGCAACTTGATCGTGGGTTACTGCGTGATACCTGGCGTTTAACTTCGCGGTTCTGCAAACATCATGTTCGTCGGCTCAAAGTTCATCTTGGCCTGCGTTCGAAGCCGCCACGCCCGTATAAAGAAACCCATTTGAAAAGTTTTTGCACGCTGTGGAATGCACGGCTGATGAAGTCGCTGGGTTTGCACTTCTGCATGGATGAGGAGGTGCCTGGTTACACGCTTCAGGATCGAATGGTCGGGTTGGGCTATGGCGTCAGGTTCCTCTCGCCGCGGAAGATTTTCCGCTATCTGGATCACATTCAGGCCGGCACCGTCGCGGCGGCGGGCACGTATGGCAAGGATCATCGCCGGACAAAAATGTACCAGCAGACCCTCAAACGCTTGCAGGATCAGTATGGCAAAGCCGGCATGCAAGCTTCGACTTGATCGAAAACAATAAAAAAAAGGGCGACTGAAAAGTCGCTCTTTTTGTTTGCTGATTCTGTATACAACTTTTTGCAAGTAGTGGAGTTCGCCCAGTGTAATGGCCTGGCAATCCATGCACCGGTAAAGAGCCCTGACACTGGGCGAACGCGAGGATTTTAATTCAAACAAGTGGGCATGTCGTCATGGGCAAACATGAAATTTTTGAACTGAAAAGTTAAAAACTGTGTTTTACCGATTTTCCCCGGGAATTGTCTTACAAAAAACTTTATATGATTGCTCTCATACATAAAGTTGTACAAGAGCAATAAACTTGTAGAGCTAATACTCAACTATCGTGCTGACTGGTCACTTTCAAGATATCGGTATAAGTGACAATAACGCTCTGCCCTACTTTCAGATCCTTCAACTTGGCCTGAATCTCCGGCTTCTTCACATCGAGCGTCTTCGATTGTCCGGATGGATTCTGGAGGGTGACCTGATTGGTCTTCAAATCGATTTTGCTGATTTTCAGCTGCACCTGAACCTGACGATAAGCCTCGCCACCAGGGTTATCGCTGCCCGGGGCCTTGCGCAGTTCGCCGGTACGTTCGGTGGTGCCTGGCAGACCTTTATCCACATCCGTATCGAGATAAGCGGCGACAGATCGCTGCACCTCGATCGTCACCGAATCGCCAACTTTAAGTTTGGCGAGGTTTTTCGCTTTGTCGCTGAGCTGAACGTGGACCTGACGTCCCTCGGGGCCTTCCAGCACGACCTGGTGATTGGCCGGGTCGACGGCGAGCACTTTGGTGGTAACGGAATCGGCCTCAACGACGGCGGATAACGGAATGTCGGCAGCCAGAGCGCCGAAACTCGTGACAGAAAGCAGCGTTGCGAGAGTGATGGCCTTGGCCAGAGCGTCGAGCTTCATATGCATTACTTTCCCTGTGATGAAATGGCGACACCCGCCACCAGAACGACTTCAGCGACGGGCGTGCCAGTGAGCATAGACGCTGTTCAGGGCTTGACCTGGGTTTGTGGCCCTCGGGTGTGTGGCTTGGCGGTCTCTTGCGCGGTGGATTCGCCACTCGGCGTGCCCTTGCCGCTGTCCTGCCGCTGCTTGGGATCGGTCGGGCGCAGCGCATCGTTATCGCGTTCGGTTTCGCCGGCCGGGCGCGGTTCGTCGGGATTGTCGTTCTGGTTGCTTGTCTTATTCATGGCAGAAGTCCTCAGGCTTCGGGATCGTCGAGTTCGCGGGCGACGTTGACCTCGGGTGACTGCTTGTGCAGATCATCGGCTTTGGCGCGCAACAACTGCCATTGCTCAAGATCAATTGCGCCTTGGCCGAGCAGGTCATCGGCGATGCGCTGCAGATCGAAATAGTGAGCGTCGGGCGATTGCTGCCAAAGAGTCTGATCGTCGAACAGGCGTTGCCAGGTGTTGAGGTCTGGGAGTTGCACGTCGTCGCTCATGGGTGAGTCCGAAAATGGCGGGTTTCTGGGTAGAGCCTTTTGGCGAAGGGAGAGTTCCGAGCGGTTTGATTAGTGGCGACCTTGCTGACGCCATCGCTGGCAAGCCAGCTCCCACAGGGATTGGGGTTAGGCTGTTAATCATCGGTGTCTTTGAGATAGCTATCGCGAGCAGGCTCACTCCTACAAGAGCAAGAGCAAAAGCAAAAGCAAAAGCAAAAGATCGCAGCCTTCGGCAGCTCCTACAGTCCCACGTTCACCTATAGGCCGAGTGTCAGCTCGCCTGCTCTTGATCTTGATCTTGATCCACCGGCGACGTCGGAAGGCTGAGTGGAGGGATTGATCCGGGCGTGGGAGCGCAGCGACCGTCTGGCGAAGCCAGACACAGCGGAAGGAGGTGCAGCGAAGCAAACCGTAGCCGCTGCGCCCGGATCGATCCCGCAGCGAAGGAACCCGAGCCTGCGAGGGCCGAACGTAGGAGCTAGCGTTTTTTGCTTACTTTTTTTGGCGCTTGTAAAAAAGTAAGTCGCCGTAAGGGCGAAACGCTAAGCAGCCGTTACCGCAGCAACGGATATGTACCCGGTCAAGCAGAACAAATCATCGCTCGACAAAAAGCCTTCGCGAGCAGGCTCGCTCCCACAGGGAAACTGCACCTACCGTTAATATCCGGTCATTTCCAGATAGCCCTGGCCAGGATGGCTGCCGTCAATCTTCACCGGCCCCTCCCAATACGGAATACGCAAATCCATCCACGCATTGCGATTGAGCGCATCAACGCTGATATCGAGTTGCTTGTCGGGAATGCGGATCGACCATTTCACCGGCATCGGTCGATCAGCCACCTTGGCCGTATCCTGCGGCACGAGGCTGATCTGCTCGCTGTGCAATGTCTGAATCTGCCCGTCAGCGGCGATCCAGGTGCCGGTCAGATAAGGCGCGCCGTCCTTCTGCCGCATGCGGTAAAGCATCACATGTTCGCCGCTGTCCAGATGCAGCGAGAACCAGTCCCAGCCAGTTTGATTGGCGGTGAGTGGCTGACTGCTCCACTCGCGATCGAGCCATGCCGGGCCGCTGACGGTGTAGGTCTGGCCGTCGATCTGCAGCGTACCGCTGGCCTGAAAAAACGGCTGGCTGTAGTAATACGAGGCCTGACCTTCTTCGGATTTCTGGCTGAAACCGTTGTCGCCTTGCAGCACCAGCGGGCGGCTGGAGGTGAGGCGCAGTTGATAAGCGAAATTCTTGTCACGAGCACTGAGTTGCATATCGCGCAACGGATCCTGCGCCTGACTGGCAAACATCCAGTCATCGATCCACGCTTCGAACGGCGCCAGGCGCACGCCGGCCTGGCCTACTCCGCCCCGGGCGTAGCGCTCGGCGGCGTGATGCACCGAGCGCGAAGTGACTGCCGCATGGCCCAGCCAGATCGTTTGGTTGCCCCAACCGGCCTGCTCAGCGACTGGTTTCAGGGCGCTACGGAACAGTGTCCATTGCACGCCGAAATCATTGCCCTGCTGATCCTTGAGATTGGCGGTGACGTACCACCACTCGATGCGAAAACCATCATGCGCGCCGTGATCGGCAGGGAAACTGAATACCCGACCGGGCACCACCGGGGTGAACGATTGCGCCTGATCGCCCATGCCGGCAAAGCCCTTCTCCTCGGGTGCAGGCTGATCGCAGCCACCGAGCAGCAGCGCAATCATCAGCACGAGCCATTTAGTCCTCATGGGCAAACGTCCTCAGCAAGTCCGCCGGTTGCGTGCGGTACAGCGAATACAGCGGCCATGCCGAGGCCAACAGAGTCGCCAGCAAGGCCAGGCCCATCAGTTGCAACAACTGCAAAGGAAACACCCGCAACGGCAAGCGCCAGCCGAATGCCTGCACATTGATCACCGCATCCAGGCACCACGCCAAAGCAATGCCCAACGGCAGCGCCAACAGCAACGTCAATACGGCGAGCAGCCAGGTCTGGCCGAGGTTGAGCAGCATCAATTGTTTGCGCGTCACGCCCAGCGCCCACAGCGGTGCGAGTTGACTGAGGCGACTCTGGCTCTGGGTCAACAGACTGATGAACAGCGCCACGCCGGCCACGGCGAGGGTCAGGCTGTTCAACGCCGCCGTCGCGGCAAAGGTGCGTTCGAAGACTTGCACCGACCAGCCCTTGAGCCTCGCCTGATCGACGATGCGGTTGTCATCCAGCGCAAAACGCGCCTGCAAGGCGTTGAGCAGCGCCGGAATCTGTGCTGGATCGATACGCAAATTGAAGCGGTTGGGCGTGAGTTGCGGCCAGCCGCGCAACAGGTGCTCGCTGCTGATCAGCACGTGCCCTTTCGGATTGCCGTAGTCGGCGTAGATGCCGACAATGCGCGGCGACCACGTGCCGTTTGGCGTGGGAATGTTCAGATGCTCGCCCGGCCGCAACTTCAGGCGTCGTGCCAGTTGTTCGCTGAGCATCACCGCGTCATCCGTGGCCAGTTTGCCCCACGGATCGCTGCCACTGCTGTCGAGCAGCGGCCAGTGCTGGCGATAGTAGGAGTGGTCGATGATGCCGTAGACATCGGCCGGCCAGCCTTGCAGCGTCACCGAAACCTGCCAGTTGGGCAGTACAGCGGTCACGTTGGGCTGCTGCTTGAGCCAACTGTGCATCTCGCGGGCCTGCGCCGGGTTGGCCGGATTGATGTACAGCTCGGCGCTCAGGCGTTGTTCGAGCCAGTCGTTGAAGGTCTGGCGAAAACCGGCGGTCATGCTGCCGGCGCCGATATTGGCGGCGAGCGCCAACAGCAGCGCCATCAGCGCCAGACTCAGGGCTGGCAGTTGCTGGCGGCAGTCGGCGAGAAACCATTGGCCGAGCACCGAACGACTGCGCCCGAGCAACGGGTTCAACAACGCGCTGAGCAACACCGGCAAGGCCAGCGCGGCACCGAGCAACAGCCCGGCCATCAGCACGAAGCCGCTGCTCAGGCTGTCGCCCCAGATCAGCGCCGCCAGCGCAATCGCCAGCAGCGCTGTCGCCAGCCAACCCTGCCGACGCAACCAGCGCGAATATTGCTGATGCCAGGCCTGCGGATCAGCCACCGCCAGCAACGGCAGGCGCGCCGCCCGCAGCAGACTGTTGGCACCGGCCAGCAACGCGCCGAGCAGACTCAGACCGATGCCGCTGAACCACCACCAGGGACTCAAACGCAACTGCCCCGCCACTTCCGCGCCATATAAACCGCGCAGGCTGGCGGCAACGTCCGGCAGCAGCACGCTGGCCAGCCAATAGCCGCTGATCACACCGAACACTCCGCCCATCAGCGCCAGCACACCCAGTTCAACCACCAGACACGCGATCAGCATTCGTGCACTGACGCCACAGGCACGCAACGTGCGCAGCAAGCCTCGGCGCTGTTCCAGAGCGAGGCCGATGGCAGCGTGGACGATGAACAGGCCGACCAGAAATGACAAAAATCCAAGGGCATCAAGATTGAGGTGAAAGCTCTCGGTCAGCCGCGCGAGATTGTTTTCTTCGCCGCTGCTTTTGAGCTGCAAGCGATCGGTGAAACTCGCTGGTAATTCTTGATGAAAGTCCTTGGGCAGCAGCAATCGCGACAATTGCTCGGGTTGGTCGAGCAGTCTTTGCGCTGCGCCGATGTCGACCAGTAACAGGCCCGGCGCCATGTCCTTCTGCGCGAGCAGCGGCGGCAGGGTCTGGCCGTTCACGGTTTGCGCTGTATCGCCTTCGCGCAAGCCGAGCAGTTGCATCGTGTCCGGGGAAATCCAGGTGCTGCCCGGCGGGCTGAAAAATTCGACGATGCGCTCGATCGGCATCGCCTGCCCGGCTACTGCGGAATCCGACGGCAGCGACACCGGCTCGATGCCCATCACTTGAATCCGCTGGTCTTCGTGGCCCTTGAGCGTCAGCCGGCCCTGCAACACCGGCGACACCGGCCAGCCCTGACGGCGCAATTCGATAAACCAGCGCTGTGGAAACAATGCCCCATTCGGCGTGCTCAGGCTGGCCTGTGGTTCACCGCCGATCATCTGGCTGGCCCGCGCGTAGCTGTCGCGCGCCTGACTGTTCAGCGCCTCGACGCCAGTGAGCAAACTGGTGGCCAGCCACAGCCCGGTCAGCACACTGAAAAACTGCACGGGATGGCGCCGCCAGTGGCTGAGCAGCGCGCGCAGGGTTTGCCGCCAGATCATCAGGCGACCCGTCCGTTCGACAACACCACGCGCTGAGCCAGACGCGCCGCAACGCGCTGACTGTGAGTGACCATCAACAAAGTCGTCGGCGTGTCATCGAGCAATTCGAGCAACAGCCGCAGCACTTCATCGCTGGTCGCTTCATCGAGGCTGCCGGTGGGTTCATCGGCCAGCAGCAATTTCGGCTGCGAGGCCAATGCCCGGCCCAATGCGACTCGTTGCTGCTGGCCGCCAGAGAGTTGCTCGGGGTACCGCGAGAGCAGATCGCCAAGACCCAGACGCTGCACCAGATGCGCTTGCCAGCGTGGCTCATGGCGCCCGGCGAGGCGCGCCTGAAAGGCCAGATTGTCTTCCACGCGCAGGCTGCCGATCAGGTTGAACTGCTGAAACACCAGACCAATTTCCGTGCGCCGCCAGTTCGCCAGTTGCGCTTCGCTCATGGCTTCCAGGCGATGTTCGCCGCTGCGAATGCTGCCGCTGTCGACCTTGTCCAGCCCCGCCACCAGATGCAGCAGCGTGCTTTTGCCACTGCCCGATTCGCCCATCAGCGCGAGGCTGCCACCGGCCTCCAGCGTCAGGTCGACGCCTTGCAGCACCGGCAACAATCCCTGTGGCGTGGCATAGCTTTTGAAAACGTCGCGAACCTCAAGCATGGGCAAACCCGATCAGTGAACCTGGGCCTAGGATAGCGGCCCTGAATGGTTTTTGTCCGCTGATGATCATCGCCAACTCCGGGACGCGCCATACGCTGCTGGCTGTTCGGCCATAACGATAAAAAACCGGAGACACCCATGCCCCGTTTCATCCTGAGCCCGCGCGGCCTGCTGACCTGCCTGATCACCGCTTGCCTGAGCCAACCGTTGCTCGCTGCTGACGGTGCGGTTGCGCCGAGCATGCAAACCGCCGCAAGCAACGCTGCCGTCCTGCAAACCCTGCCTTTCAGCGACCGCACCGATTTCGAATCCGTCAGCAAAGGCTTGATCGCACCGTTCAAGGGCCAGATCAAGGATGCCGCCGGCAAAGTCATCTGGAACGTCAATGCCTATGATTTCCTCGCCAATGACAAGGCGCCGGAATCGGTCAATCCGAGCCTGTGGCGACTGGCACAGCTCAATGCCCACGCCGGTCTGTTCGAGGTGAGCCGCAAGCTGTATCAGGTGCGCGGTCTTGACCTCGCCAACATGACCATCATTGAAGGTGACGACGGGCTGATCATCATCGATCCGCTGACCATGGCCGAAACCGCCAGGACTGCGCTGGACCTGTACTACGCCAATCGGCCGCGCAAACCGGTCGTCGCGGTGATCTACAGCCACACCCATGTCGATCATTTCGGCGGCGTGCGCGGGGTGATCGACGAGGCCGACGTCAAGTCCGGCAAGGTCAAGGTCTACGCGCCGGTCGGCTTCATGGAACACGTGATGAGCGAGAACGTCATGGCCGGCAACGCCATGAGCCGCCGCGCGCAGTACCAATTCGGCAGCCTGTTGCCGCGCAGTGAAAAAGGTCAGGTCGACGCTGGCCTCGGCAAGAGTGCGCCCAGCGGTGGCACGGTCACGCTGATCGCGCCTACCGACCTGATCGCCGAGCCGTTGGAAACTCGCACCATTGCTGGCCTGCAAGTCGAATTCCAGCTGACCCCGGGCACCGAAGCGCCAGCGGAAATGAACCTCTATCTGCCCGAATTGAAAGCCTTGTGCATGGCCGAAAACGCCACACAGATGATGCACAACATCCTCACCCCGCGCGGTGCGCAGGTGCGTGATGCCAAGGCCTGGTCGCAATATCTCGATGACAGCCTGGCCCGCTACGGCGACAAGGCGGACGTGCTGTTCGCCCAACACAACTGGCCGACCTGGGGCGGCGAGCGCATTCGTACTCTGCTCGCCGATCAGCGCGACATGTACGCCTTCATCAACGACCGCACCTTGCATTTGCTCAACCAGGGCCTGACGCCGCTGGAAATTGCCGAAGCAATCAAGAAACTGCCCGGCTCGCTCGATCAGAAGTGGTACACCCGCGGCTATTACGGCTCGCTGAGTTTCAATACGCGCGCGGTGTATCAGCGCTACATGGGTTTCTACGACGGCAACCCGGCCAACCTCAATCCGCTGCCCCCGGTGGATGCGGCGAAACGCTCGGTCGAGGCCATGGGCGGTGCCGCGTCGGTGCTGGAGAAAATGCGCAGCGCGATGGCCAGTGCGGACTACCGCTGGGCCGCGCAGTTGGGCAATCAGTTGCTGTTCGCCGATCCGGACAACGCCGACGCACGCAAGGCGCAGGCCGAGACGCTGGAACAACTGGGTTATCAAAGCGAGAACGCCACCTGGCGCAACATGTACCTGACCGGTGCGATGGAACTGCGCAACGGCGTGCCGCCGCAGTCAGCCAATACCGTATCGGTGGATATGGTCCGGGCGATGAGTCCGGAAATGTTCTTCGACTACCTCGCGGTACGCCTGGACAGCGACAAAGCCGTGGCCCATGACCTGACGCTGAACTGGACGTTCGACGATGTGCAAAAGGATTTCACCCTGACCTTGCGCAACGGCGTGCTGACTCACCGTGCCGGCTTGAATCCGGCGGCGGATGCGAGGGTAAGCCTGAGCCGCGATACGCTGGAGAAGATCAGCCTGAAACAATTGGACTTCCCGACAGCGATGCAAAAAGGACTGGTGAAGTTGCAGGGCGATGGTCAGAAATTCGGATTATTGATGGGCAGCCTGGATACGTTCGGGCCGCAGTTCAATATCGTCACGCCGTAAGTCAACAGCCCCTCACCCTAGCCCTCTCCCGGAGGGAGAGGGGACCGACCGAGTTGCATGTACGAGATACGCCGACGTGGGATAACGAGTTGAATGCAATTTTGAATAACACGCACATCAGCTCCCATGATTCATAAGCCCCCTTCCCGGAGGGAGAGGGGACTGACCGTGTTGGATGTACGAGATACGCCGACGTGGGATACCGAGTTGAACTCAGATTCCGACCGCCATGAAGATCGGCTCCCTTTCCCCCTCGCCCCCTTGGGGGAGAGGGCTGGGGTGAGGGGGTAAATCTTGCTGACACCCTCGATAACGATCAATCACCTCAATCCTGCTTTCAACAAACTTGCCCCGGATTCAACCGAAACTGCTTCGGCGTAATCCCGAACTGTTTGCGAAACGCGCGGATAAAGTTGCTCGGCTGGCGATAACCCAGCCGCTCAGCTATCCGTTCGATCGGTTGATCACCCGCCGTCAGCCAATGCCGCGCCATTGTCAGATTGTCCTCACGCGCAGGTGCGCGAGTTTCAGCGTGCCAGTGGCGCAGCATGCTCTGGTGCAGAAACGGGTTGGCGCCAAGCAAGACCTGATCGAGGTTATATCGCGGCAAGGTCAGGCACAGATGTTCGCCCTGCTCCACCGCGATACCCACTCCACGCAGCCAGCCACCGGCCATTTGCGTCGGGCGCAGGCTGACACTCACAAACGAATCTCCAGGCGCCCCGCCCAATCGACGGGCAATGTTGCGCGCCAGCGTTATCACTGCCGCATCCAGAGCGAAATGATGCAAATGCCCCTGCTGCGAACGCAGGCGCAAACGAGCCACGTCGCCTGCCTCGACCAACTCCACCGCAACGTAATTGATCACCCTTGGCAAGCAGTCGATGAAGCACTTCAGACTGGCCCGCAAGGTCGCGGACGAGTCGAGCAGAATATTCAGTCCTTGCAGGCAATCGGTCGCCATCCCGTCGGCCAGTTCACAGCCAAACGTCGGCGCTACCCCTGACCATTCACACTCACGCCACAACTGTTCAACCGCTTGTGCGGCGATCAATTGATGCTGCCCGGCGAGCACTGACGGGCAGATCCCGACGCGCGCCATCAAGCGTTGCGGGCACAGTCCGGACTGGCGAGCATGCGCGAGAATCGTGCGGGTAAAGGCGCTGGAGGCGAACAGAGACTGAGACATGAAGGCGTGCCATCGAAGAACAGGCGTGTACTTATGCCAGCGGACGTGCTATCGATCCAATGCATTAAAAGTATCCGCAAAATGCAGGAGACGCATGATGGATCTTCGCCAGCTTCGCCATTTGGTCGCCCTCGCTGATTACCGCAACTTCGGTCGCGCCGCCGAGGCGATCAACCTCAGTCAACCGGCGTTCAGCCGCAGCATCCAGACTCTGGAGCGTGACCTTGACTGCGCGCTGGTCGAGCGCAGCAGCCGCGAATTTCGCTTGACCGGGCAAGGCGAGCTGGTGCTGCAACATGCGCGGCGCCTGCTCGCTGGCAGTCAGGCGCTGCACAACGAATTGACGCAATACAACGGCCTCACCGGCGGCGAACTGCAATTCGGTTGCGGTCCGTATCCGGCGCAGGTGCTGGTGCCGGAAGCGCTGGCCGACTTCATTGATGCGCATCCGGCGATTCGCACGCGGTTTCATCAGGGCGACTGGCAGCAATTGACGCTGTGGTTGCGCGAGCAGCAGATCGAGTTTTTCGTCGCGGACGCGCGGCACTTTGTCAGCGATCCGCAGTATCAGGTGCACCTGCTGCGCACGCGGCCGGGACGGTTTTTCTGTCGCGCCGGCCATCCGCTCCTCGCGCAACGAGACCTGCGATTGCGCGCCCTGCTCGATTACCCGATCGTCGGCACGCGCATTCCACCGATGATCCGCAAGGTGCTCGCCGATATCCTTGGTGAGCAGGACTTCAACCCGAGCGTCGAGTGCGCACAATTTGACGCAATCCAGCGCGTAGTGCTGCGCTCCGACGCGGTGGGGCTGGCCACGCTTGAGGCCTTGCGTGAACAACTTGATCGCGGCCTGATCGACCTGCTCGACTTTGTCGACGTCCCCCATGACGAGCCGGCGCTGCAACTGGGTTATGGCATCGTCAGCCGCGCCGGTTTTACCCTGACGCCAGCAGCGCGGGCGATGATCGAGGCGATCCTCAGCGTCGATCAGCGTTTGCTGGCGGCTAACGGAGCGACGGGAGACGCGCGCACAACATGAGCAAAATCCATCCGCAACCCGTCAACGCTTTTTACGCGCCGACCCTGCTGCCGGCCATTGAAGAATTGCTCGCGCGCGGCATCAGCCAAGGCGCAATCGAAGCACAACTGCGCCGCAGCCTGTTCGATCTGCGCACGCCGTTCACGCGCATGCCGCTGCTGATGTCGCGGCGCTTCTGGGGGTTTGCCGTGGAACAGAGCGGCGATCCACTGATCGGTCTGGCGGCGGGTGAACGCTTCGCTTCGACGGCCACCAATGGACTGACCTATCTGTTCGATGTCGCCGTGTCGCTGGAACGTGCCTGTGAGTTTTTCGCCGAGTACTTTGCGTTTTTCAACGGACACTTCCGTGTGCAAATCCTGCGTGAAGATGGCGGCGTAACACTGCGCTTGGTCGAAGCCGGCAGTCTTGATGCTCCGGCGGCGCTGACCGATTACATCCTCGTCAGCCTTTGCAGCCTGGTGCGGCGCAAGTTGCTCGCCAGCGGCGTGAATCGTGATCCGGTGCTGGGTGTGGCACTGGTGTCGGCCAGCCGCGAGGAACATGCATCGGCGTTGCGCACCCCGGTGAGCGCAGAGCAGTCATGGGCGGCGATTTATCTGGATCCTCAGCTGTTCGTGATGTCGTTGACACCGGGTAATCCGGGATTGGAAACAACGCTTGTCGATCTGCTGGAACAGACCCGCCGCCTCAGTGAATCGACCTTGCTCGGACAGCTCAGCGATTATCTGATCGAAGATCTGGCTTCAGCGGATTGGCAGCAGTTCTGTGCTACACAGCATGTGCTTGAGCGCACGGCGGCAAGGCGCTTGAAGGCGTTGGGCTGGACTTTCAGCGAACTGCTCGATGAGCATCGGCGCTATCGGGCCGAGGACCTGTTGCAGTCCGGGGCGCTGGAGCTGGTCGAAGTGGCGGATCGGTTGGGTTACAGCGATGTGCAGGGATTCAACCGGGCTTGCGTGCGCTGGCTGGGGTGCGCGCCTGGGGAGTATCGGGCGCGGTGGCTGAAGCTTTGAATTGGCTGGTGTCAGTGCTGGTCCCATCGCTGGCAAGCCAGCTCCCACAGAGGCCAGTGCTGACACAGGATTTGTGAACAACCTCGAACCCTGTGGGAGCTGGCTTGCCAGCGAAGAGGCCCGCCCGAGCAACCCAAAACTCACTGCCCCGAAGCCACACTCGCCGGCGCCCGCTCAGGCGTAACGATGCTGCCCAGATCGATATGCTTCCACTCAGGCTTGGCGCCCAAACGCGCATTGAAGCGGTAGTTGAAGGTGAACTCATCCGCCGTCGGCACGCTCAGCGGTTTGCCATACACCGCTTCGATTGCGCCCAAGTCGTAGCCCATCACCTGCAACAGTGTCGGGAAGATGTTGTAGTGGCTGGAGCGGTCCTTGTTTGCCGGCAGATTCGCCGCCCAGTCCGGCGTCTGCAATCCACGGCCCTGGATCACCACGAGCGGCACCAGCCCCTCCTCTTCCACCGGATCGCCACCGCAATGGGTATTCAAGCCCGGGTTGCCGCGCTCGTGCAGATCCTGACCATGATCGGAGGTGTAGATCAGCAGCGCGTTGTTCAGGTTGGCCTGGGCAAACACCCGGGCGAAGAACTCGCCGACGTTCCACAACAGCGTGTTCTTGTAGGCGTTGCGATACAGCACCCAGTCATGCGGCTGGCCGTTGAAACCGTTGCGTTCGCCAGTGTCGGCGACTTCGGTGAACTGTCCGCGGGGCAGCGTCGGCCGGTAGGCCATGAACGCGTCCGGGTATTTGTCATGCACCGGAAAATGCGCGCCGACCTTGTTGATCACGATCAGCTCGGGGCGATTGTCGTTGAGCAGTTCAATCAGCTTCGCCGCTGCCGCCATGTCGCGGTCGCGCACGCTGGTCTGGTCGAATTGCACGAAACTGTCGATGTCGTTTTTCTCGGCAGCGGTCATCAGGTTCTGCAGGTTGCCGGCGGTGCGCTGGGCATCGATGTAGACCGTGCCGAGCCCGGCCTTTTTCGCGTACTGCCAGATCGACGGCAACGTGCTGTTGATGCGTCTGTAGTCGGCGCGGGTGCCGCCGTAGCGCAAGGTGACATTGGTGTCGGCGCTGCAGTTGGCAATGGACGCGGCATAACCAAAGTTGAAGACATCGACCCCGGCCGGCGCTTGCTTGAGGTTGCTGTGCACGCCGAACGGCGCGTTGATGTCGAGGTAATTGCCGGAAATGCTTTCGTCAATGATCAGCACAATGTCATGGCCGACGGCGGGCGTGGCGCGCGCAAGCGTCACCGCTTCACGGGGGCCAACGGTATCGTGTAGCGCCTCGTAGGCAAACAGGTTCAGGTAGGCCAGCGGCGTGTACATGATCGGCAGGCCACGTGCGCCCTCACCCGCTCGTAGAAACAATAATCCGCTGAGCATCAATACGCCGACGATGGGCGCCGCGACCCGCAACGTGTTGGGTATGAACAGCGCATGACGCGGCTTGAGTCCGATGCCGAACAACAGCAGCAAGCCACTGAGCACCGCGCGCAGGATCGCATCGCGATACTGATAGGCCGCTTCCTGAATGAAGCCGCCGGAGTACACCAGCGAGACAAAATCGCTGTACCTCAGGTAATCCGCGGTGACACGGGTGTAAACATCAAAAAAAACTGCTGCGGCAAACATCGTTAATGCGAATGCATGTCGAACGAGAGCCTGACGTATATAGGCAGTTAGATATAAAGCAAAAGTAAGCGCCAAAAACATCGCGCCAAAAACAAGTACATTCAAACCCCACCCGATAGCATTTAACCGATCAAGGTAATAGTCGGAAAAGAGCAATAGATAGGCAACTAAAAGCAGTTCCTTGGCGTATTTGAACATGGCGATACCGGCCGTCCGAAATGGGAGGTTGTCAAAGCTTTGTCGGTCAGAACCTGACACTAGCACCCGGCCATCAAAGCGCAAGAAATGACTGATAGCCGGGTAAAGCGTCAAAAAAACGGTGACTCAAATCTGACACGCCTGTAGCGATTAAAGCCTTTAATTTCGGGGACTTAGACCGTCTGTCGGTTAAATAAAATCTGAACAAATCTGCGAGAAAACAACAAATTCAATCGCAGCAATGACTTGATGGCCAATCGCCAAAAACGCCTCAAGTGTTATACCCGTGCAACATGTCATTTTGCTGACACGCTTTCCAAACCCTGCGCTATACCCCTTTAACAATCTCATCCGTAATTAACTTTTCTGGTTTTATTGAGGTGCGCAGATGGACGTGAGCGTATTTGGCACTGGCTATGTCGGACTTATACAAGCCGCTGCACTTGCCGATGTCGGCCATCGGGTTTTATGCATTGATATTGATCCGAACAAGATCAAACAACTGCAACAAGCGGTGCCGCCCATCAGTGAACCAGGCCTGTCCGCAACACTTGAAGAAAACATCAAGGCCGGGCGCTTGTTGTTCAGCACTCAGGCCAGTGATGCGGTAACTCACGCCGAGCTGATTTTCATCGCCGTCGGCACCCCCGCGGACGAAGACGGCTCTGCCGACCTCAGCCATGTGCTCAACGTCGCCCGGCAAATTGCCGGCCTGATGGAGGCCGATCGCACGTTGATCATCAAATCCACGGTGCCGGTCGGGACTGCCGATCAAGTCCTGGCCACGGCCACCAGCGAATTGCTGTTGCGCGGCAAAGCCGAGCTGCAGGTGCGCGTGGTATCCAACCCGGAATTTCTCAAGGAAGGCAGCGCCCTCGCCGACTGCATGCGCCCGGACCGGATCATCATCGGCACCCGCGATGACGCTGCCCGCGAGCAGATGAGCGAGCTGTACGCGCCGTTCTGCCGCAACCACGAAAAACTGATGTTCATGGACAACCGCAGCGCCGAGCTGACCAAGTACGCGGCCAACGCGATGCTCGCCACCCGCATCAGTTTCATGAACGAACTGGCCAACCTCACCGAACTGCTCGGCGCCGACATCGAAGCGGTGCGCAAAGGCATCGGTTCCGACCCGCGTATCGGCTACCACTTCATTTATCCGGGCTGCGGCTTCGGTGGCTCGTGCTTTCCCAAGGATCTGCGGGCCTTGCTGCACACCGCCGAACACAACGGCATGCCGCTGAAATTGCTGCGCAGCGTCACCGACGTCAATGACAGCCAACGGCACATCCTGTTCAGCAAATTGCGCGCGCAGTTTCCCCAGGGCCTGGCCGGCAAATCCATTGCGGTCTGGGGCCTGGCGTTCAAACCGAACACCGACGACATGCGCGAAGCCCCGAGCCGTTATCTGATGGATGCATTGTGGGCCGAAGGCGCCAGCGTGCAGGCTTATGATCCGGAAGCCATGTCCGAGTGCCGGCGCATCTACGGCTACCGCAACGACCTCCACCTGTGCGCGACCCGCGACGACACCCTCGAAGACGCCGACGCGCTGGTGATCTGCACCGAGTGGAAAAACTTCCGCGTAGTCGATTTCGAGCTGCTCGCCGAGAAACTGCGTTCGAAGGTGATCATCGATGGGCGCAACCTGTACAACCCGGAACAGGTTGCCGCCGCCGGCCTGCATTACAGCGGCATCGGCCTGCGCCACATCGCCCCTGAAGGTCTGCGGCCATGAAGATTCTGGTGACCGGTGCCGCCGGTTTCATTGGTGCCCATTGCGTCCTGCGCTTGCTGCGCGACGGGCATTCGGTGGTCGGCCTGGACAATTTCAACCACTACTACGACCCGCAGCTCAAGCACGACCGCGTGCAGTGGGTGCGCGAGCAGGTTGGCGATTTTCCGCTGGCCACGGTGGATCTGGCCCACGCTTCGGCGATCGATGCGCTGTTTGCCCGCGAGCTGCCACAAGTGGTGATCCACCTCGCCGCGCAGGCCGGGGTGCGTTATTCGCTGGACAATCCACGGGCGTATCTGGACAGCAACCTCAACGGTTTCCTGAACATTCTCGAGAGCTGCCGGCATCACCCGGTCGAGCACTTGATCTACGCCTCGTCGAGTTCGGTGTACGGCGCCAATCAGCACACGCCTTACTCGGTCAAGGATGGCGTCAACCATCCGCTGTCGCTGTACGCCGCGACCAAAAAAGCCAATGAACTGATGGCGCACAGTTACAGCCATCTGTTCGGCATTCCCTGCACCGGCCTGCGTTTTTTCACCGTGTACGGGCCTTGGGGCCGGCCGGACATGTCGCCGATCCAGTTCGCCCGGGCGATCAGCGAAGGCGAGCCGCTGAAGCTGTTCAATTACGGCGAGCATCAGCGCGATTTCACCTACATCGACGACATCATCGAAAGCATCGCTCGCCTCATCGATCAGCCACCGCAAGCCAATCCGCAGTGGGATCGCGAGCAGCCCGACCCCGCCAGCAGCATGGCGCCGTGGCGCCTGTTCAACATCGGCGGGCAGCAGCCGGTCGCGCTGAAAACCTACCTCGCGCTGATGGAAAAACATCTCGATCAGCAAGCCATTGTCGAGCTGCTGCCGCTGCAACCGGGCGACGTGCTCAACACCTGCGCCGAGGCCAGCGATCTGGCCCAGGCCACCGGATTCCAGCCCCGGATAGAACTGGATGAAGGACTGGGCCGCTTCATCGCCTGGTTCCGCGACTACTACCCCACTGCCCGTGCGCCGCTTGCGGCTGATTGAATGCGGAGGACGCCATGACTGGACATGAAAGAAGTGTGTCGATTGCACAGATGCGCCCTGACAAGCGCGTCGACCCGGAACATCGCATGCGCCTGGACGCGGCGATCCACCGTCAGGGTCGCGGCTGGCTCAGCGGCCGCGATGGCGGCCGCCCATGGCAGCTGTCGCGGACCAATCGGGTGGTCGCCTGCCTCGGCGCGCTGACGATTCTCGTGCTGATCTCGCCAGTGCTGCTGGGTCTGGCCCTGGCCATCAAGCTCACCAGCCCGGGGCCGGTGCTGTTCGTGCAGAAACGCACCGGTTATCGCGGGCGCAAGTTCGGCATGTTCAAGTTCCGCACCATGGTCAGCAACGCCGAAGAACTCAAAGAGTCGCTGCGCCATCTGAACAAGCACGGGGCAGACGCCATCGACTTCAAGATCGACAAGGACCCGCGCGTCACCGGCATCGGCAGTTTTCTGCGGCGCACCAGCCTCGATGAGCTGCCGAATCTGATCAACGTGGTGACCGGCGACATGCGCCTGGTCGGCCCTCGCCCGACCTCGTTCAACGCTTACCGCTACAAGGACAATCACCTCGCGCGTCTGGCGATCTACCCCGGCATGACCGGTCTGTGGCAGATCTCCGGACGCAGCAACATCGACTTCGACCAGCGCGTTGAGTTGGACCTCAGCTACATCGCCGAGCAGAGCCTTCTGCTTGATCTGAAGATTCTGTTGAAAACCCCCTTCAAAGTATTCAGCGGCCACGGAGCAAGCTAATGGACGGTTCAACCAATAAAAGCCTGAGCATCGCCAGCCCCAGCGAATCGAATCTGACTTCGACCGTGCTGGATCTCGATCTGCGCATTCTGTTCCTGACCGCCGCCAACCCCGGCGCCGGCACCACCACCAGCGCGCTGGCACTGGCCAGTCAACTGGCGCAGATGAGCAGCGGCCAGGTGCTGCTGGTCGATGCCAGCCAGTCGGCGAACAACCTCACCCAGCAGATGAACCTCGGCAAGGAGCGCGGCCTGCGCGACCTGCTGTTCAACCCGGGCAACCCGCCGCTGTTGCAGGACTGCGTGGTGCAGGTCTCGAGCCTGCCCTTCCATGTGCTGCCCAACGGCCGGCCGATCCGCACGCTGGAACACCTGACCGCCGAGCGCCTGAGCCCGTTGCTCGACCAGTTGGGCAGCCAGTACCGCTTTGTGGTGATCGACGGCGACGCGGTGTATTCCGCCGCCGACACCCTGGTCATCAGCACTCAGGTCGACGGCGTGGTGTTTGTCGTGCGCGCCGAAGACACCCGCTGGGAAGTCGCCCAGGCCGCTGTGCAACGCCTGACTCAGGCCGGGGCGAAAGTGGTCGGCAGCGTGTTCAACCGGCGCAAGTACTACATGCCCAAATGGCTTTACAAAAACCTGTAAGCGAACGCACAAAGGATGACGCCATGAACGCTAGAATGCTTGTCCTGCTGTTGCTGCCGCTTGCGGGCTGCACCAGCACTTCCGAGACCCGCAACATGCCGGTGAATATTCTCACCGCCACACCGGCCAACGCCCAGGCCACCGACATGCCGCGGGTCGAACAGACCCTGCGCCCGAAAGACGTGCTGGATGTGATCTTTCACATCAGCACCAGCGGTTCGGACGCTTACCGCGTGCAATCAGGTGACCAGATCGGCCTGAATTTCACCGCCGCCAGTCAGCTCAACGGCACGCAACTGGTGCTGCCCGACGGCACTATCGAACTGCCGGGCGCCAACACCTCGGTGAAAATCGCCGGGCTGACCAGCGAAGAAGCCCGTCAGGAAATCCAGCGTGCGTATCAGCGCAAGCAACTGTTCCAACCCAACCGCAATCAGCTCTCGGTACAGATTCTCAGCCCGCTGAGCAACGAGCAGAACCTTAAAAGTGCGCTGAACCATCCGGCCACCGGCATGAGCCGCGAGATCACCGTCGGCACTGATGGCTACGCGAGTTTTCCGGAAATCGGCGCGGTGCCGCTGCAAGGCATGACCGTCAATCAGCTGGAAACCTTCCTCAATCAGAGATACGCGCAACTGCCGGGCCGCATGACTGTGGATGTGCTGCTCAAGTCCACCGCCGGCAACGAGATCTACGTGCTCGGCGAAGTCGCACAACCGGGCTCCTACCCGATCCGCCGGCCGGTGTCAGTGCTCGAGGCGCTGACTCTGGCGCGCGGCACCAACGTCAAGGCGCGGCTGGATTCGGTGGTGATCATGCGGCGCAACGGCAATCAGGTGCAGGCGATGAACTACGACGTCGAAAAGGCCTTGTCCGGGGACGCGCCACAAATCGCCTATCTGCAGCCGGACGACATGCTCTACGTGCCAAAAACCAAACTGGCCAGCGCCGGCGAACTCGCCCGCCAACTGGCTGATGTGGTGCTGTTCCAGGGCGTCGGTTTCAGCTTCGGCTACCGCGTCGACAACAAAGGCAGTGACAACTGACTCTCAGGTGACCGACATGAACCCAAAAGAAAATTACCTGCACGAGTTCTTCAGGATTTTCTTCGCCAACAAGCAAACGGTGAAGCGCATCTTCCTGACCTTTGCAGTGATCGCCCTGCTCCTGCCGTTGTTGCTCAAACAGAGCTTCGATATCACCGCGCAGGTCATCGTGCAGTCGAAAAAGCTGTCTCAGGGCGATGCGACCACCTCGCTGACCCAGGACAGCGCCACCTTCATTCCGCCGTCGCTGGCGGACATGGAAACCGAAAGCAACATCCTCCGTTCGCCGGCGCTGATCCGTCAGACCATCAGCGAACTGCGCGACATGGGTCAGTACAACCCGCCGCCGGGGATGCTCAGCAAGCTGGCGGGCGAGCCGTTCAAGCGTTACGTCAGCACGCCGCTGCGCGAATACGTGATCAATCCGCTGCGTGATGCGCTGGGCATGCAAACCGATCCGGTGCGCGACACGGCACTGGACGGTTTGACCCAGGACGCCATCGACAACCTGAAGATCGAAACCCTGCCGGGTTCCAATGTGATCTCGATCGTCTACAGCTTTCCCGATCCGGCCCAAGGCACAACGTTTGTTGCCGCGTTGCTGCAGAACTATCTGGTCGATCGTCAGGCGTTGCAATCGATCGAGCTGCCGCATTCGTTCTACGAAACCAAGAAGCATCAGTATCAGGTGCGGCTCGATGGTCTTGAAGGCGCGCGGCTGAGCCTGCTGGAAAGCGTCGGTTCTTCCGACCCGAAAGAGGAAATCACCTTTCGCCTCAACGCGATCAACACCGAAGAGCAGGCACTCAACCTGTATCGCGATCGCTTGCTGCAGAGCCAACGCTGGCTCGATTACCTGAAAACCAGCCTGGCCGCCGCCAACACCAACAAGCTCAACGACTACACCTTCCCGTTCACCTTCACCACGACGGTGGACAACATTGCCTTCGAGGACCGCGAGATCAGGCAGATGGGCGAGGCGCTGACCACTCAGGTCAGCCGCTATATGAATGACCTGGCGGTATTCCAGCCTGGCAGCGAGCCGATGTTGCTGGCCCGCGAGCAAATTGCCCGCACCCGCCAACAGTTCCTCAAAGTGGTCAACAACCGCATCCAGGAACGCACGATCGACCTGTCGGTGGTGAGCCAGGTCATCGAGCAGAAAACCGCGCGCATTGCCGAGTTCAAGAATCGCATCCATCAGCTGCAGCAGACCCAAAGCAAGCTGCGTCAGATGGATACCGAGATCGGCGCCTTGCACGCAGCGTTTTCCACCTATGCGCAACGCTTCGCCGAGAGCAGCACGACACGCGCTTTGGACAACGACTTGTCCAACGCCCGGGTATTGAGTCCACCGTTCGAGCCGACCGAAGCGGCTTTTCCCAAGCCGATGCTGATCATTCCATTCGGGCTGTTCACCGGGCTGCTGCTGGCAATCGCGTTCGTCTATGTGCGTGAGTTCTTCGACCATCGCTTCAAGCATCCGGCGCAAATCAGCCATGAACTGGGCGTGCCAGTGTTGTTGGTGCTCAACGAAGAAACGTCGCAGCCGGGCAATCCGCACAAGAACTGGACCATGCCGAGCCTGGTTCACTGGGTGCGCAATTGAACGCGGTGTCCACCCCAATCGTCGCCCTGCCGATCATTCATTTGCTCAGCAGCGGCGGCTTCTACGGGGCCGAGCGGATGTTGCTGGATCATTGCCTGGCCACGCCGGGGCAGCACCAGGTGCTGTTCCTCGACGCGCCGCCAGAACTGATCGCGCGCTTTCGTGAGGCCGGGGTGGACGCTCGCGCTTGTGCCGGGCTCGGCAAATTGCTGCGGCACTTGCGTCAGCGCCGTGGCGACCAACCGTTGCTCAACACCCACAACTTCAAAGGCCTGTTGTTCGGCTGGGTCGGCGCCACGCTGTTGCGCCTGCCGCTGGTGATCACCCAGCACGGCTTCACGCCGCGCAGTCGCAAGCAGAAGTTCTACACCTGGCTGAGCCTGCAACTGTGCCGCACGGCCTCGGTGAAACGGGTGGTTTGCGTGGCGCACAGCATCGCCACGCTGCATCTGAAGGCCAGCGTCAGCGCGGAGAAGTTGCAGGTGATTCCCAACGGTTTGCCAGCGGCGCCAGCGATGCCGCCGCTGGCAGAGCGGCAACGCTGGCTGGCCGGTTACGTCGGCCGGTTGAGCAGCGAAAAAGGCCCGGATCTGTTTCTCGATGCGCTGATTGCGTTGTGTCACCAGCATCCGCAACTGGACGCGGTGATGCTCGGCGACGGCCCGGAACGCGAGGCCTTGCAGGCGCGCATCGATGCTGCCGGGTTGCAGCAGCGGATTCGCTTGCCGGGCTACCAGACGGCGATGCAAGGCTGGTGGCAACAACTCGATGCGTTGGTGATCAGCTCGCGCACCGAGGGCACGCCGATGATTCTGCTCGAAGCGATGCAGGCCGGCGTGCCGGTGGTGGCGTTCGCGGTCGGTGGTATTCCCGATGTCCTGCAGGACCGTCACAACGGCCTGCTCGCGGCGCCGACGGATACCGCCGCCCTCGCCCGCCAGCTCGACACACTGCTGGCCGAACCGAAGCTGGCCGCGCAGTTGCGCGACAACGCCAGACGCACCCAACAGGAGCGCTACGACCTCAAGGCTTTGGCCGAATGCTGGTCGCAGCTGTACATCCAAACGGCACGGGAGACACGCGCATGATTTTCCCGCTCTCGATCGTCAGTCTGTTCGCCCTGGTCAGCCTCGGTTTGCTGGCCAGTCCCTGGCCGTATCTGGCACCGGGGGCGGTTATTGGTCTGGTCGGTTTCACCGTTCTGTACCGCAAGCCAACCTGGGGCCTGCTCGGCATTGCCGCGCTGGTGCCGTTCGAAGGTTTCTTCAAGGACAGCTCGGTATCGGGCAGCAAATTGATCGGTGCCTCGCTGGCAGTAATCGTGATGCTGCAACTGGCGCTGCACCAGATCCCCTCGCAGCGCCTGCGCAGCAATCTGTGGCGTTACCTGATCGGTTTCATGGCGCTGTACCTGCTGAGCCTGTTCGCCAGCGACAATCTGGGCATGTCGCAGACTCATCTGCGTGAACTGAGCGTGGGCCTGGTCTTGTTCGTGATCACCCTGTTGATCGGCCGTGAATTGAATCTGGATCTGTTCGCCCGACTGGTCACCCTCAGCGTCAGCACGACCTGCGCGATGGCGATGTTTTCCAGCCGATTCCAGGACAAGGGCCGCGCCGCCGGCCTGCTCGAAGACCCCAACGCTTTTGCCCTGCTGATCGCTTTCGCCGTGCCGCTGGGCCTGCTGCTGGTGATTCGCAGCCCGAACCTGCTGCATCGTCTGTTCTGGGCTGGCTGCTGTCTGTTGCTGCTCGGCGGCATGACCAAAACCGAGTCGCGCTCGGGGCTGGTGGTACTGGCGCTGAGTCTGGCAATCGGGGTCTGGCACTACCGCCAGCAGCTGAACCGCATTCGTCCACGGCATTTCGGCTTCGCCATGCTCGGTGCTGCGATCATCCTGCCCTTGGCGATCTATGCGATGCCGGCCGGTTATCTGGCACGCATTCAATCGCTGAGCATCCTCAGCGCCGGGGCCAAGGCCCAGGACGAATCCCTCGGCCGTCGCGCCTCGTACATTGTCGTTGGCAGCCAGATCATTCGCGAGCATCCGCTGCTCGGCTCCGGCCCTGGCACCTTCCCGCTGCACTACGCGACCACCGGTTATGCCAAGGCGTTCTCGGCCAACCGCAAGATCGGCGACCTGTATCGCCGGGCGCATAACACTTATCTGGAGATCTTCAGCGAACTGGGGATTCCCGCCGGCCTGCTGTTTGTCGGCATGCTGGTGCAGGGTTTCTATAACCTGATCCGTGCACGACGCACGTGGCTGCAACGGCGCGAGTGGCAGCACGCAGGCATGGTTACCCATCTGGGCATGAGCTTTCTGTCATTGACGCTGTTCCTGATGTTCCTCAGTGCGCCGAACCTGAAATACCTGTGGATCATGCTGGCGCTGACCTGGGTGCTGCGCCTGAAAGCCGAGCAGGCAGCGCTGACGGAGGCCAAAGCATGAGCCGGATCAGCATTGTCATTCCGATGTTCAACGAAGCCCGGCACATCGGCCGAACGCTGCTGGCCGCCAGCAAGGCCGCGCACGCAGCCGACATCGACTGTGAATTGATCGTCGTCGACAACGGCTCCACCGACGAAGGTCCACAGATCGCCCGCGCATTTGGCGCGCAGGTTCTGCTGGTGCCCGGCCTGCTGATCGGTGCCTTGCGCAATCGAGGCGCAACGGTTGCCCGTGGTGAATGGCTGGCGTTCATTGATGCCGATATCGAGATGCCGGAAGACTGGCTGAAGCAGATGTTGGCTCTGGCTGCGGGCGACCAGGGTGACGTCTTCGGCCTCGACCTGCACACCCCTGCTGCCGCGCCATGGTTCGCCGCCGCGTGGCAGCGCCGCTCGTTGCGCCCGTCGGGCCGCGCCACGCGCACTGTGCAATGGCTGCCCAGTGCCAACCTGCTGATGCGCAAGCAGTGGTTCGACAAGGTCGGCGGATTCAACGAAACCCTGCGCACCGGCGAGGACAAGGAATACACCCTGCGTCTGCACCGACACGGTGCTCGCCTGCTGTCGGTCAATACCAGCGTCGCCCTGCATTGGGGGTACGAAATGACCTGGCGCGAATGGATCGGCAAGGAACTGTGGCGTCAGGGCAGTCACCTGCAATTGCTCCGTGCCCACGGCATGAGCCTGCGCCTGCTGCGGTTTCCGCTGCTGTCATTGCTGGTGTGGTTGCTCGATGCTCTGGCGATCGTCGCATTGCTGGGCGGCTACGCGCAGCAGGCGTTACTGCTGCTGATGGCAGGCCTGCTGCCCAGTCTGCTGCTCAGCCTGCGGCAAAGCATTCGCCAGCATAACCTCAGCCTGACCTTGCAGCTCTGGGGCCTGCACTGGGTGCGCCTGCACTTGGCAAGCGCAGCATTGATTCTCGGTCTGTGTCATTGGAATGCAAGGAGGCCTGCCCGTGGCTGAACTCATTTTTTGCCTGTGCCTGTTGTTGCCAGCGTACGCCTACATCGGCTATCCGCTGCTGCTCACCTTGCTCGCGCCACTGTTCCCGGCCTGGCGACATGCCCCCGCACCGCCGCTGCACGTCAGCATCGTGATTGCCGCGCACAACGAGGCACGCCATATCGAGCACAAGCTGCGCACGCTGCTGGCTCAGGACTATCAGCCGGCCGCGTTGCAGATCATTCTGGCCAGTGACGGTTCGACCGATGACACCGTGGCTTGCGCGCACAAAGTGATTGATCCGCGCATCACCGTGCTCGACCTGCCGCGCCAGGGCAAAGCCGCCACCCTGAATGCCGGCGCCGCCCTGAGCAGCGGCGACATTCTGGTGTTCACCGATGCCGACAACCAGTGGTCGCGCGACACCCTCGGCCACTTGCTCGCGCCGTTGAGCGATCCGCAGGTCGGCGCCTGCGCGGGGCACATGGTGATCCCGGTTACCGGTGGCGGCCTGAGCATCGGCGACAGCCTGTATCGGCATTACGAAGGCTGGTTGCGCCGGGTCGAGAATCGCACCGGCTGCATGGTCTCCGCCGACGGCGCCCTGCTCGCCTTGCGTCGCGAGCTGTTCCAGACCGTGCCGGCCGAGGTCAACGATGATTTCTTCATCAGTACCTGCGCACCGGTGGCGCATAAACGCATCGTCTACGTGCCCGAGGCGCAGGTGATCGATCAGGGCGTCGACGAAGCGGACAAGCAATGGCGTCGCCGCCAGCGGGTCACCGTCGGTGGCCTGCAGAGCCTGGCGCAACGCCGTGAACTGCTCAATCCCTTCAAGCACGGCCTGTATTCGATCGCGTTGATCAGCCACAAACTGATTCGTCGACTGGCGCCGGTGCTGTTGTTGCCGCTGCTGCTGAGCAATTTCTGGCTGTGGAACCAGCACGGTTTCTATCGCCTGAGCCTGCTCGCGCAATTGCTCGGTTACTCGATTGCCATCGCCGGCCTGCTGGATTCGCAACACCGTTTACCGAAACCGTTCCGCCTCGCGGCCTTCCTGCTGGTGACGCTGGCAGGCATGAGCGTCGGCCTGTGGCAGTTCCTGCGCGGGCAACGGTACGCACAGTGGAATCCTGACCAGAATCGTTGAGAGGGCGCATGCCATGGCTATCAAACAACTGATAAAACGCACCAGCGGCTGGCTCTATCTCAACTCGTCCGTGGGGCGCAGCCAGTTGCACGGGGCCGGAGTCATCCTGATGCTCCACCGAGTGCTGGCCAACGACCGTGCCGCCAACCTGCCGCACCGCAATGAACTGTGTGTCGGCCCGCAGGCGTTCGAACACTTGCTGATATGGCTGCGCAAGCATTTCGATTGCGTGCCGCTAATGGAGTTGTTGCAGCCCAACGCCCTGCGCACCGAGCGCCCGCGCGTGGCGCTGACCTTCGATGACGGCTGGCGTGACAACGCGGTCAATGCCTATCCGCTGTTGCAGAAATATCAGGTGCCGGCGAGCATTTTTCTATCCACCGATTTCATTGGCAGTCGGCAACGGTTCTGGTGGGAAAGCGTCGGTGAAACGCTGTGGGGCAGCCATGGCGAAAAGGCGCGCATGCACCTGATCGAGCACCTGCGCATCACCGGTCATCCGTTGCCGGTGTTGCTCGACGATATCGATGTCGACCGGCGCAGCCTGGCGCTCCTGCATTACCTGCAAGGGCTGAAGAGCCTCGATCCGCAGGAACTCGAACGTCTGACCAATGAGTGTCCGCCGGATTCTCTGCCACAAGCGCTGGACTGGCATCAGGTGCGCGCCATGGAAGCGTCCGGTCTGGTGCGCTTCGGCCCCCACGGCGCCAGTCATGCGATCCTCACTGGCCTGGATGACATGCGTCTGCACGAAGAAATCAGCCGCAGCCGCGACGCCCTGCACAACGGCTGCAATCGGCCACTGCCGGTGTATTGCTACCCCAACGGCGACAACGATGAGCGCGTGCGCGAGCAGGTCGCCAATCACGATTATCCGTTTGCGCTTGGCACGTCCACCGGACTCTATCGCGGCGCCGGCGACCCGCTGAACCTGCCGCGCTTCGGCGTCAGCCAACGTACCGCGCGCAATCCGGAGCTGCTGTCGCTACGGATCTTTCGCGGGGCACGGCCATGAGTCGCGGCAGCTACATCAAGCACCTCGCCCTGAGCATGGGCACCAAACTGGCGATGATCGCCCTGCGCCTGCTGCGCAATGTGTTGCTGGCGCGGATTCTCGGGCCGAGCGAACGCGGTCTGTTCGCGCTGCTCAGCACCCTGCCGGATCTGATCAGTGCGGCGACCAGCGGCGGCCTGAATTCGGCAGTCGGTTATCAAGCGGCTAACCAGCGGCCGATGGGGCTGTTGCTCGCCCAGGTGCTGGTG
Source organism: Pseudomonas sp. RG1 (assembly GCF_025910115.1). Classification (NCBI taxonomy): domain Bacteria; kingdom Pseudomonadati; phylum Pseudomonadota; class Gammaproteobacteria; order Pseudomonadales; family Pseudomonadaceae; genus Pseudomonas; species Pseudomonas sp. RG1. Next base: position 136,134 of record NZ_JAPCIK010000018.1, on the reverse strand, counting down.
TTCGGTTGTCTGCTCGCCGGGCTGCTGACGTTGCTGGTGGTGGCGCTGGCGCGAGAATTTGGCAGCGAACTCGATGTCACGATGCAGCTCGGTCTGCTGGCCTGGCTGTTGCTGCTGGCGGTACCGCTGACCGTGCTCAAAAGCGGCCTGCTGACCTTGCACAACGCGTCGGGTGGCGTGGTCGCCTTCAATGTTCTGCGCCTGATCGAATCGCTGGCACCGCTGCTGCTTTTTGTTGCGCTGTTCTGGATGTGGAAAGAGGCGGCACTCGAAGCGGCGCTCATCAGTTGGCTGGCCGGTATCAGCCTGGTGGTACTGGTGGGCTGGATGTGGCTCAAACGCGCACAGCCGCTGAAACTGCAATGGGATCGTGCAAGCCAGAAGGAGCTGCTGAAATTCAGTGCACGCAGCCATCCGGACCTGCTGTTCCAACAGGTGATCCTGCGCTCCGATTACTTGTTCATCGGCGCCCTGCTCGGTAGCAGCGCGCTCGGCCATTACGCCATGGCCAGCGCCGCTGCTGAACTGTTGCTGATCGTTCCGGAAGCGGTCACCACACCGCTGATGAAGCGTCTGCTGCAACAGGACAAGGGCATGGACAAGGTCACGCCGCTGGCGCTGCGCCTGACCGCGACGGTAATGCTCTGCGCCTGCATCACCATGGCGCTGATCGGCGAATGGCTGATCATCACCCTGTTCGGCGTCGCCTACCAACCCGCGTATCCGGCACTGCTGGCTTTGCTGCCGGGGCTGTTGGGCCTGTGCTACGCAAGCATTCTGCGCCTGGACCTGATCGGCAAGAACCGCCCTGCCACGGTCTCGCTGATGATGGGGGTTGGGGCGTTGCTCAACCTGGGCCTGAACCTGCTGCTGATCCCCAACTACGGCATCGTCGGCGCAGCGGCGGCGTCCTCGATCGCCTATTTGGCAGTGACCCTGGCGATGCTGGTGCTTTATTGCAGGCTGAGCGGCGTGCCGTTCTGGCACACGCTGTTCATTCTGCCCGGTGACCTCAGCCCGATGTGGCTGATGCTGCACCGCAGGAAAGCCGCATGAGGCGCCTGGCCCTGCTGCTCGGACTCGGCATGACGCTGAACGCCTTCGCTGCGCCCATGCAGTGGGGCGACATTCGCGACGGCAGCCTGTATCTGCAAGCCGACCGCCCGGATACAGTCACCGTGCGCTGGGTTCCGGCGTGGCAGGCCGAGGCCAATGAAGAGCATATTTATCTGCTTGACGGCCATGGCCGCTTGCAAGGTGATCGCTTCATCAAGGCCAGTGAGGTTCGCGGTTCGCAAAGCTGGCCGCTGGTGCCGGGAGCTGCCGGTTATCGCCTGGAGATTCCCGGCTACAGCTTCCGCAGTTACCGCGTCGAGCATGACGCAACCACCGTGGCGCTGTTCAGTCCGGCCAAGGTGCATTTCAGCGTCGAAACCCGCAATGGCACTGAGCTGTTTTTCCAGGTCGCCCCTGGCGAACACGCGGTGCTGAACGGCAAATACCATGGCGGCGTCAACGCGCTGCAAGCACAGCGTGTGGACGATGGACAACAGCTGTCGCTGGCCCTCAAGCCCTACCGCGCCTATTGGCAATTCGATCAAGTGGCCTTGCCGGTCAGTGACCGCCCTCAGGTCTGGCGCTTGCGCCTGCAGGGCAGCGGCAAAGCGGCGTTCTGGCTCGATGGCACGGCCAACCTATTTGCGCAGAATCCGCAGCAGCTGCAGCCAGTGCATGAAGAATCGGGTGAGGTCCGCCTGACCCTGCACGCCAAGGTACTCGGGCGCACTCCGGACCTGGGCATCGCGCTGCCCAATCTGATGCCGCCCGCAAGTAGTCATGCCGTACTGGATGCGTTGAAACCGAGCGCGGCGAGCTACTACAGCTACGTTGACATAACGTCGAAAAGTGCCCGCTTCGAAGACCCGGTTCGCCAGCTTTATCAGACGCGCTTCGGCATCCGCCAGGACATCACCCTGCTCGCCGGCACCGGGCGTCAGGCCAATCTGCGCGCCGATGTACAAAGCAGCAACGGCCTTGAGACATGGCTCGCCGGTACTCGTGCCTTGGGTGGTCAAGGCACGCACTACATCGGCTTCGCCGACGAGCCGAACCTCAACTATTCGAGCTACGACGAATACCGCTCGATTTTTGTCAGCATGGCCCGCCAGGTGCGCAGCAATCCGGCCAATGCCAGCGCCGGTGTGCGCATCGCCATGCCGGCCACTTCGCGCTTGGTCAACGGCCCGTTCGCCAATAACGCCGCAGACAAACGCGGGATTGATTGGGCACGGCGTCTGCTCAGTGAAGCGCCCGATCAGATTGACGCGTTGGCCTGGCACGAATGGATGATCCGCGACCTGCTCGCCACTCGCGTCTACCGCGACAGCGTGCGCCGCGCCGCGCAACTGGTCGGCCTCGACGCAAAGGGTCAGCCGCGCAAAGCCTTGCTGCTCGATCAGACCAATCTGTCCAGTGGCTCGAGCCTGAGCCCGTACGACCAGGAAACTCATTACGCCGCGCTGTGGTGGGCATCGGTGGTCATCAATGCTTCTCAGGACGGCTTGCTGAGCATGCTCAACTGGTTTCAGGCGGCCGACGAACCGCCCTACGCCAAGGGCATGGTGCGCGTGTTGGCCGGCGATCGCTTCGAGCTGAAACCGGTGGGCCTGGCCCAGCAATTCATCGCCCGGCATTGGCTGCCGCACGTGCTGCAACTGGATAACGACGCCTTCGAAGTGGACGTACTGGCGATGGCCGGCGACGAGCAGCGCACGTTACTCGGGGTGAACAAAGGCACACGCCTGCAACGCGTTGCTCTGAGCGGTGCCAAGTGCCCGCTCAACCAAGGCGCCCTGCATTTCTTCGGCGCTGACAATCGCGCCCGCGACGCACCGTTCGCCTGCGAAAACGGGCGCGTGCGTTTCGAATTACCCGGGCAAACCCTGTTTGCCCTGAACTGGAACGCTTCATGAACCGCCCTTCTGCCCTGCGAGCGTGATGCTGCGCGCGGCACCTTCATCAGGAGAAGAGACCATGGATATCTTTAAAAAACTCAGCGGACATATCCGTCGCAAAGGTCTGCGAGCGACCTTGGCGAAGATCCGCAGAATGTACATTTTTTCCCATCGGCAACTGCTGTGGATGGAACGGGATCTGGTCAGCCCCGTGCCGCCGCACAACCTCAAACCCTACCCGCCGCTGCGCGTAATGAAGATCACCGCAGACAACGCCAGCGCCTTCACCCGTTACTTCGGCGACCGTGTCGGCGTCATGGCCGAGCTGGCCAGTGAGGGTCATACCGGGCATATGCATGTCGACGAGCAAGGCGATGCCGTTGCGTTCATCTGGGGTACGCCGCGCGACTATATCGACCGGCATTACTACGGCTGCCGGTTCCCGGTAAAACCTGGCGAGTTTTTCGAGTTCGGTGGCGAATTGAATCGCGCCTACTGGGGCACCGAATTGTCGGTTGATCTGCAACTACGCCTGTGGAAAGCCATGGCCACCAAAGGCTGCCGCAAAGTGGTCGATGTCTGTGAGTCGACAAACATCCCGGCGCTCAAGCTGCACCTGCGCATGGGCTATACCGAACAACAGCGGATCATGAATATCTACACGCTGTTCGGTCGCTGGCGCTTTTATCGCGAAACCCGCTACAGCGGCTCGCGCCTGGAGGCACTGCGGAAAAATTCTCGTCCACCTGTCCCAGCAACGGCGGCCTGAACCTATGGTGATGCGATTTGAATGGCGCACCTCGCTGTGCGCTGCCGACTTCCCGGCAACCGCGTATGAAACGCTGCGCCTTCACGTAGCCGATCACACGCCGTTCAACCACCTCGGCTGGTTGTGCGCAGCAGAGCAGGCGTTGGAAAAGAATCAGTGCCTGCACGTTCTGCTCGGCTGGGAAGCAGAGGCTTTGCGCCTGTGCCTGCCCCTGGTGTCCAGCCGCGAACGCTTCGCGGGCGTGCCATTTCGCGTCTTGCGCCACTTGGGTTATCCGCTGGCCGATCGGTTGGCCCTGCTGTCGTTGCTCGGCGCAGAGGGTATGCGCGATGCGCTGATGCTGATCCGTCAGCGCCTGCCCCATGCGCTGCTGCAACTCAACGAACTGTCGGAACCTGCCGGGGAAGAAAGTGCCCTCACCGATTGGATGGCGCGTAGCTCCACCGCTGAACGGCGCCTGAGTTGCCGGGTGCCGGTGCATCTGATCAGCGACGCCGACCAGCAGGAAGTTTCCGGCGACCCGCGCTACAAACTGCGTCGTGCGCGCAAACGGATTGCCGCGTGCGGCGCCCAGGTGCGGCGAATCACCCCCGATGCGCTGTCGATGCCTCCGGTTTTACAGGCGTTGCAAGAAGTCGAGTCGGTCAGTTGGAAAGGTGACGAGGGCGTCGGCATTTTCGCAACTGACCACAGCCGTCAATGGATACAGAGCGCCTTCACCGCCCTTGCCGCTCAAGGGCTGGTGCGAGTGGTGACACTGGAGCTGGACGGCCGCTGCATAAGTTATCGGCTGGGCCTGCTCGAGCAGGGCCGCCTCTACGACTACAACCTGGCGTTCCTGCCGCAACATGCCGATCTGGGCAGCGGTCGAGTGCTGCTGGAGGAATGGATTCGCTGGGGCCTGGACGAGCAATGGCACTGGATCGATGCCTCGCGGGTCAGCCTGGATAACTCCAGTCATCAACTGCACGAGCGCATGACCGGACAACTGGAACACTGGCGCTGGAGCTTCTACTCATGGCGCCCCAGTGGCTTGCTGCTGGGCCTGGGCCTGCGTCTTTGGTACTGCGTCAAACCGGCCCTGCAAAAATGGCGCGCACAGCGTGCCGGCAAACCGAAAGCGGCAAATACCTGCGCAACTCAACCGGCAACATCATCCACCACACCAGGGCTAGCGCCTCGGAGAGCATCATGAACGTCATCGACAAACTGCTTCTGCGCATCAAACAAAAAGGCCTGCGCCGCACCCTTGGCGCTTTCGGCAAACGTTATGTCTTCGCTCACCGTGAATTGCTGTGGATGGAGCGCGATCTGGTCACGCCGATCGCGCCGAACAAACTGCGCCCCTGTGAAGGTTTACATAGAGTCGACATCACCGAGGATAACGCCAAGGCTTTCGGCAAGTACTTTGGTGACCGTGTGCAGACCATGGCCGAATTGGCCGCTGAAGGGCACACGGGGCACATGTACCTGGACCAGGAAGGCCACACCGTCGGGTTCGTCTGGGCCAGTACCCGCGACTATTACGATCGGCACTTCTACCGCTACACGTTCACGATCGAGCCCGGTGAGTACTTCCAGTTCGGTGCCGAAATTGCCCGGCCCTATTTCGGCAGCACCTTGACCGTCGACGCACAGACCGCACTTTGGCAAGTCATGGACGCCGGGGGGTATAAAAAGGTGGTGGATATCTGTGACAACGCCAATATCCAGGCCCTGAAGATGCATGTGCGCTTGGGCTATAAGGAACAAGGGCGGATCACGCATGTTTACGACCTGTTCGGCCACTGGCGCTTCTTCCGCGAAACGCGCTACAGCGAGTCGAGGCTGGAGGCGCTGCGCAAGCCGGAAAGACCAGTAGCAAGTACGCCCGCGCAGGCTTGATTCAGGCTGAATATTTGCGGCGGTTTTGATAACGCCATCGCGAGCAGGCTCGCTCCCACACTGGAATGCGTTTCCCTGTGGGAGCGAGCCTGCTTGCGATGAGGCCAGTAGCTGCACCCGCAGCTCTCACAAGCGATTGGCTGGTTGCCTACAAACTGTGACGACACTTCCAACATTCGGGAAAGACTTGGCCGACTGTTTATCTGTATCCACTTGGATAGAGTCAAGCACGACATCGGGCGCGACAAATCCTCACAAAGCGCAGACATCCGACGCGCACAAAAAATGGCAAAGGAGGTTTAACCATGAGCCAGACTTTGACGAATTTCGACATGGTCGCCCTGCTCGACAGTGATGAAGCCATCAGTGAGTACCTGTCACAGGTGCTTGCAGACGGAGACAGCGAAGAATTCCTTCGCGCAATCGGCTACGTGTTAAAGGCGCGAGGAATGACGCAGATCGCCAAGGATTCAGGCATGGGTCGTGAAAGTTTGTACAAAGCTTTTGCTCCCGGAGCGAAGCCGCGCTTTGACACAGTGTTGAAGGTGATTCATGCGTTGGGCATTGATCTTTATGCGCAGCCGGGGCACGTACTTAATCGCGCCGTTACCTGAATTTTGTAGCTGTCGCAAGGCCGCCATCGCGAGCAGGCTCGCTCCTACACTGGATAGTCGCCGTACGCGAAACCAATGTGGGAGCGAGCCTGCTCGCGAAGAGGCCAGCCGTCGCAAAAAAGGTTCTCAGGCCTTGCTCACCACCAGGCTAAAGCACATCGGCAACTGCGCCTGCTGGTTCAGGTAGCAGTCATACACCTCTTCCCGGTTCGAATGCGCATATTCCTGAAAATCCACAATGCGCAGCCCCGCTCCAATGGCGCCGCTGAAGATCGCGCCCAGCGTATGCACGTACCAGTACGACTTCGCCGCCGGCTGCTCGACCTTGCCGACATACACAATCGGTTCTTCCTGCACAAACGGCTCGACACGGAAATACGAGCTGGCGAGGCGGTAGGGATCTTCAGCCTGCGGATCAACCATTTCCAGAAACGGATGGGTTTCGTAGATCACCAGTTTGCCGCCCGGCTTCTGCACCTGCGCGACATGACGGAAGAATTCGCCGATGTCAGGCATCCAGTTGAGTACCCCGATGGTGATCAGGGCTACGTCGAAGCGGTTATGCAGCGATGCGGGCAGATGGTGGATGTCGCACTCGACGAATTCGGCAGTATGCGGCGAGCGGCTATTCAGCTCGCGGGCCTGCTGAAGAAACGCTGCCGATTGATCGACGCCGACGACACTGCGCGCACCCAGCGCAAACAGTGACAGGCTCTCCCGACCGTTATTGCAGCCCAGTTGAATCACGTCTTTGCCGTCGACGTCCAGCAAGCCGCGCAAAGTGTCATCAAGGCAGCAAAACTCTGCCTGCGCGACATCGTTGAGCAATGCCTGCCAGTCCGGCGAATCCTGATGATGACGGGCGGAATCGTTCCACGCCTGTCGATTGCTTTCGATGGCGGTTTTGGGGTTGGGCACTTCCATGGCGCTACTCCGGGTGAGACTCGTGATTGAGCGGCGTGAGTCTAGAACAGACCCGGGGTGGCGGTTGTTCCAATGTTGTAATCACACTGCGCAGTCCTCTTCAGCGAGTCCTACAGAAATAGGAAGGAACTCGGGATACCCCAACCGTTTTCCTACATCTTCCGTCGGTTGGCCGTCGGAAGCGCTCAGGCTAGGATTTGTCGAACTACAAGTACTCATGGAGCTCGACCCAGATGCAGTTCATCCAGACAACGACGACAGCAATCCCTGTACCGAATAGACTGCCAGGCATTGATCCCGGAGGCACAATGGACGGCAAAATCTTTCCCGACGATTCAGGGTTTGAAAACGACGAGCAGGCTGCCAGTCATGATCGCTGGTTGCGAGCCAAGGTGCAGGCGTCCAGAGATGATCCCCATCCGAGTCTCCCCCATGAGGACGTGATGGCGGACATGCATGCCTTGATCGAATCCATGCGAAAAAAGGCCGATGCAGATTGAGTGGCGGCCCGAAGCCAAGGCCGATCTTTCGAACATCCTCAGATACATTGGCGATCGAAGAATCCACAACCTCACTCTCTGTTCATCCCCATCTCTACCGTAAAGGTCGATCTCCCGGCACCCGGGAAATCGTTGTACATCCTAACTACGTAGTGATTTATGAGGTGACGGATCGAGTCGAGATACTTAGCGTTTTGCATACCCGACAGGAATATCCATAAAGACATCGCAGGAAATAACGGTGTGACGTTTGCCCAATCGATAACACGCCGTTTGCCCAGCAGGAACCACTATCAAAGATTCACATGACTCTGGTTAAGCCGCTCACGCAAAAACTCCACCAGCGCCTGCACCGGCCGCGAAGCCTGGCGATGCTGCGGATAAACCGCCGACAGGGTCAGTGGCTCCGGGCGTAAATCATCCAGCACTGGCACCAGCCGCCCGTCCTTCAACGCCGCGCCGACGATGAAGGTTGGCAGATAAGTAATTCCCATCCCCTGCACCGCGGCGTCCCGCAGCAGTTCGCCGTTGTTGACGCGCATGCGCCCGGTGACGTTGATCAGCAGCGGTTTGCCCGGTGCTTCGTTGAAGCGCCATTGCACCGAGCGACCGTGGCCGTAAGGCAGGCAATCGTGGCTGTGCAGGTCTTCGGGTTTGAGTGGTGTGCCGCGTTCGGCGAGGTAGGCCGGGCTGACGCAGTAGACCCGTTCGATACTGGCGATGCGCCGGGCGATCAGTGTCGAGTCTTCCAGCACGCCGATGCGCAGGGCCAGGTCGTAACCTTCGCCGAGCAGGTCGACCGGGCGATCGCTTAAATCGACCTCGACGGTGACTTCGCGATAACGCTGCAGGAACAACGGCAGCAGACAACCCAGATGCGCCACCGCGAACGACAGCGGCGCGCTGAGGCGAATCGTGCCGCGCGGCTCGGCGGTTTCGCCGGCGATGCCCTGCTCGACCTGCTCGACTTCTCCGAGCAAACGCAACGCCGATTCGTAATAGCTCTGCCCCAGGGGGGTGACGTCGAGGCGGCGGGTCGAGCGGTTCAACAAGCGCACACCGAGGCGCTCTTCCAGTTGCATCAAACGGCGGCTGACGAACTGCTTGGACAGGCCCAACTGATCGGCCGCAGCGGTGAAGCTGCCGGAGTCCATGACCTGGCAAAAAATACGCATGTCTTCGAACGGGTTCATTGTCACTCTCTGGTGGACAGTTAAACGCTTTATAGCCGCTTTTTCGCTTTTCAGCAGCCCATTAATCTGTGCTCACGGTTTGAAAACAACCCTGAACACAAAGAGCTGCCGAAGGCAGCCATCTGATCGTTGGGACGCGGAGCGTCCCCGGCTGCATTCCCACGCAGAGCGTGGGAACGATCAGAAAATCAAAACCATTCAAAAGGATTTCCACCATGAACATCGTCAAGAAAACCCTCGCCGCGTCGCTCCTCGCCCTGTCCGTCAGCAGCGCTTTCGCCGCTGGCAGCCCTGGCGTCGAACACAACACCCAAGCGTTCCTCGATGCCCTCGCCGCTGGCGGTGGTCGTCCGCTGGAGCAACTGAGCCCGAAAGACGCCCGTGCGGTGCTGACCGGTGCGCAGGCTTCGGTGAAGGTTGATCTGTCCGGTGTGGAAGTCAGCGACAAGGCGATCAAGGTCGATGGCCAGACCCTCAACCTGAAAGTGGTGCGCCCGGCCAAAGTCAAGGGCGAGTTGCCGGTGTTCATGTTCTTCCACGGGGGCGGCTGGGTGCTGGGCGATTTCCCGACGCACCAGCGCCTGATTCGTGATCTGGTGGTCGGCTCGGGCGCTGTTGCGGTGTATGTCGATTACACGCCATCGCCGGAAGCGCAGTACCCGACCGCGATCAACCAGGCGTACGCCGCGACGAAATGGGTGGCCGAGCACGGCAAGGACATCGGTGTCGATGGCAAGCGTCTGGCGGTGGCCGGCAACAGCGTCGGCGGCAACATGGCAGCGGTCGTGGCGTTGATGGCCAAGGAGCAGAAAACCCCTGCCCTGCGCTTCCAGCTGTTGATGTGGCCGGTAACCAATGCGCAGTTCGACGACGGTTCGTACCAGCAATTTGCCGAGGGCCATTTCCTCACCAAGGGCATGATGCAGTGGTTCTGGGACAACTACACCACCAACCCGGCCGAGCGTGCGCAGATCCATGCCTCGCCGCTCAACGCCAGCGCCGAACAGCTCAAGGGCCTGCCCGCTGCGCTGGTGCAGACCGCCGAGTTCGACGTGCTGCGTGACGAAGGCGAAGGCTATGCGCGGCACCTGGATGCGGCCGGCGTGCCGGTGACCTCGGTGCGCTACAACGGGATGATTCATGACTTCGGCCTGCTTAATCCGCTGAGCCAGATACCAGAGGTTAAGGCTGCGGTGCGCCAAGCGGCAGCCGAGCTGAAGACTCATCTGAATCCATAAAAGCAAAAGATCGCAGTCTGCGGCAGCGCCTACCCTGGAATACGATTCCCTGTAGGAGCCGCCGCAGGCTGCGATCTTTTTTCTCACCAGCGTCGCGGAGTACCGGTCATGACTCTTTTCCACGCCCACCTGCTGTCCTGGAGCGCTGTGCTGTTGCTGCTCGACGCCGCGCTCTGGCACTTCTCGCCTTTCAGCCACCGCGCGCCGCGAGTCGGCGTACGTCTGGCGCTGTTTCTGGCGTTCAGCGCGCTGGTGATCAATGCCGGTGTCAGCCCGTTGCAGGCTCCGCTGTTCGCTGATGATCGCGTGGCACAACTGGGGGCGACGGCGCTGGGGATTCTCTGGTGGTTGTACGCAGCACGGGTGCTGACCGAAGTGATCGGCCTGGCGCTGATGCGCCGCATCGGTCACAGCGGACGCTTGTTGCAGGATGTCATCGGCGCGCTGGTGTTTCTGGTCGCCATTGTTGCGGCAGCAGGTTACGTGCTGGAGCTGCCAGTCAAAGGTCTGCTGGCCACTTCCGGGGTAGTCGCCATCGTGGTCGGTCTGGCGCTGCAAAGCACCCTCGCCGACGTGTTTTCCGGCATCGTCCTCAACACCACCAAGCCGTATCAAGTGGACGATCTGGTGATGATCGACGGCGTAGAAGGCAAGGTCTTCGATATCGACTGGCGCGCCACCCACCTGCTGACCAGCGCCGGCACCATGGCCGTCGTACCGAACTCGGTGGCGGCCAAGGCGAAAATCGTCAACCTCAGCCGGCCGAGCAACATGCACGGCGTCTCGATCAGTATCAAAGTGCCGAACCACATTCGCCCGCGGCGGGTATTGGATGCCCTTGATCGTACCTTGCAGGGCAGCAGTTCGCTGCTGCTCAGCCCGGCACCGAAAGCCGTGCTCAAAGAGGCCGGCGAAACCATGTCGGAATACGTTGCCAGCGGTTTCATCGCTGAGCTGGGCAAGAAGAGCGAAGTGCGCAATCAACTCTTCGACCTCGCCCACCGCCATCTCGAAGCGGCGGGTATTTCCCGGCATCCCGACGGCGTGATCGAACCGTCGAGCCGTGCTCGTGCATTGCTGGATGAGGTGAAGATTTTCCGTTCGCTGAGCAGTGAAGAACGCGATCGCCTCGCTGAGTCGATGGTCGCGCAACAGTACACGGCCGGTCAGGTGGTGCTGGATCTGGACGAGGTGCCGGACAGTCTGTTCGTGATCGCCACGGGCGTGGTCAGCGCGACGGTGCCGGACGGCAATGGCCAGACCGAGGCCGGGCGCATGGGGCCGAGCGAAGTCATGGGCGAACAGAGCATTCTTGCCGATACTCCGTCGCAGGCGACGTTCACAGCGCTGACGTCGAGCATCATCTATCGTCTCGACAAACAGTTGACCCGTGAGTGCATGGACAAGCGCAGCGAAGTCGGCCGGGCCTTGAACAAGTTGCAGGCGGTGCGTCAGCAGAACAGTCGCCTCGCGTTGATGGCCAAACCGGTGGCGGTGAAAAAAGGTGGTTTTTTGGGGTGGTTGCAAAAACGCTGATCTGAAACTTTGAAGATCAAAAGCTCACCCTGTCATCGGAATGCCGCCCGCCCAGCCCTCTCCCCCTAAGGGGGCGAGGGGGGAAAGGGAGCCGATCTCTATGCGTTTCAAGAGCGGAGCTCGGCTCGGTATTGCAGGTCGATGCAACTCTAGCAAACAACGCTGTCAGTCCCCTCTCCCTCCGGGAGAGGGCTAGGGTGAGGGGCTTTTGACTTTCGACCAGATTACTTGGCAGTGAACTTGGTGTAGCTGTTGATCAGGTTGCGATAGTTGGGCAGACGCTCGGACAGCAGATGCGCCAGACCTTCCATGTCGTTGCGCCAGTCGCCCTGCAGCTCGCAGGCCACAGCGAACCAGTTCATCAGATGTGCACCGGCGGCGGACATCCGCGCCCACGCCGCTTGTTGCACGGTGGTGTTGAAGGTACCCGACGAGTCGGTGACGACGAACACTTCGAAGCCTTCAGCGATCGCCGACAGGGTCGGGAAAGCTACGCAAACGTCGGTCACGACACCGGCGATGATCAGTTGCTTGCGGCCGGTGGCCTTGATCGCTTTGACGAAGTCTTCGTTGTCCCAGGCGTTGATCTGGCCTGGACGCTGAATGAACGGCGCGTCGGGGAATTGCTCGAGCAGCTCAGGCACGATCGGGCCGTTTGGACCTGCGTCGAAGCTGGTGGTCAGAATGGTCGGCAGCTTGAAGAACTTGGCGATGTCGCCCAGTGCCAGCACGTTGTTCTTGAACTCGTTCGGCGAGAAATCCTGCACCAGCGAGATCAGACCGGTCTGGTGATCGACCAGCAGGACGACGGCATCATCTTTGTTCAGACGCTTGTAAGGAACGCTCATGGCAAAACTCCTGGATGGATGGTTGTTGCGGGAAGCGCCGGCCCTGATGCCCGGCGCTTTTTTCAAACTCAGAACGCGAAGCAGGAACAGCCGAACGCGCCCCAGAAACCGGCGAAATCGCTGACCGGCGCATTCGACATCCGCGCTTTTTCATGGCTGTGGGTGTGCACGGCGCACGGCCCGCTGCACTGGTGAACCTGCGCTTGCAACGGCGAGTTCGGGCGCCAGTGGCCCGGGACTTTGACTACCGGCGACCAGTCCGGCAGCACCGGAATCGAGCGCGGGCCGAGGTCTTCGAAGTCGCCGGCGGCGTAGACAATCTTGCCGCCGACCACCGTCATCACCGACTCGATCCACTTGATCGCTTCTTCTTCAACGCTGAAGAAGTCCGCGCTCAGAACAGCGAGGTCTGCCAGTTGGCCGACACGGATCTGGCCTTTTTTGCCCTGCTCCGAGGAGAACCAGGCGCTGCCGTGGGTGAACAGTTCCAGCGCGGTGCTGCGTGGCAAGCCTTCTTCGTAGAGGGCCAGACCGCCAACGGTGCGGCCGCTGACCATCCAGTACAGCGAGGTCCACGGGTTGTAGCTGGACACGCGGGTGGCGTCGGTACCAGCGCCGACCGGTACACCTTCGGCGAGCATGCGCTTGATCGGTGGCGTGGCTTCGGCGGCTTGTTTGCCGTAGCGATCGACGAAGTATTCACCCTGGAACGCCATGCGATCCTGAATCGCGATGCCGCCGCCCAGCGCTTTCACGCGCTCGATGTTTTGCGGAGTGATGGTTTCAGCGTGGTCGAAGAACCACGGTAGACCGTTGAACGGAATGTCGCGGTTGACCTTCTCGAACACATCGAGCATACGGCTGATCGATTCGTTGTACGTGGCGTGCAGACGGAACGGCCAGCGCTGTTCGACCAAGTGGCGCACCACCGGCTCGAGTTCCTGTTCCATGGTTTGCGGCAGGTCCGGGCGCGGTTCGAGGAAGTCTTCGAAGTCGGCGGCGGAGAACACCAGCATTTCGCCGGCGCCGTTGTGGCGCAGGTAATCGTCGCCCTGATGCAACTTGACGCTGCCGGTCCAGTTCTGGAAATCGGTCAGCTCTTCTTTCGGCTTCTGGGTGAACAGGTTGTAGGCGATGCGTACGGTCAACTGGTCGTCTTTGGCCAGTTGTTCGATCACTTGGTAATCGTCCGGATAGTTCTGGAAACCACCGCCGGCGTCGATCGCACTGGTCAGGCCGAGACGATTGAGTTCGCGCATGAACTGGCGGGTCGAGTTGACCTGATATTCCAGCGGCAGCTTCGGCCCTTTGGCCAGGGTCGAGTAGAGAATCATCGCGTTCGGCCGCGCGACCAGCATGCCGGTCGGGTTGCCGTTGCTGTCGCGCACGATCTCGCCGCCCGGCGGGTTTGGCGTGTCGCGGGTGTAGCCGGCCACGCGCAGGGCGGCGCGGTTGAGCAGCGCACGGTCGTAGAGGTGCAGGATGAACACCGGAGTATCCGGTGCGGCCTGGTTGATTTCTTCCAGGGTCGGCATGCGTTTTTCGGCGAACTGGAATTCGTTCCAGCCACCGACCACGCGCACCCATTGCGGGGTTGGCGTGCGGTCGGCCTGGTCTTTGAGCATACGCAGCGCGTCGGCGAGCGATGGCACACCTTCCCAGCGCAGTTCGAGGTTGTAGTTCAAACCGCCACGAATCAGGTGCAGGTGCGAGTCGTTGAGGCCAGGGATGACGCAGCGGCCCTTCATGTCGACCACTTGTGTGGCGCTGCCCTTGAGGGCCATGGCCTCGGCATCGTTACCGACGGCAACGAAGCGGCCGTCCTTGATCGCCACCGCACTGGCCAGTGGTTTTTCCCGGTCTACGGTATGAAACTGGCCATTGAATAAAATCAGATCGGCGCTCATCGCAGTTCCTCAAGCGAAAGTGAAAAGAAGCAAACCCCGCTCAACGCGGCGAGGTTTCTTGGGAATCGAGGTGTTCATGGGCCTGGCTGGCTTCCAGCCACGGGGTGAACAAACGGGTAACCGGCGGCATCACCACGTAGACCACCGAGAGGACGATGGTCAGGGTGATCAGGAACGTGGCGACCACGTAGTTGGACAGAAGCGGATGCAGCGCCAGCAGCGGGCCCCAGATCAGCGGCACCAGCAGGGTGTGCGGCAGAATCACCAACAGCGTGACGACAGCCTGCTTCCAGCGCGGCGGTGGCGAGCCGGCTTCGGCCAGCGGTGTGAACCAGAATTCATTGACCGGCGCGACTTCGGTCTGATCGCCATCGGCCAGCATCGGTGCGGCTTCAGCCACCAGCGCCTGACGCTCGGAGGATTCCAGCCAGCCCTGCATCGCTTCGGTGGAGCTGAAGCGCAATACGCACGTGTAGAAATCCAGACGCCCGCGCTTGCCGCGCACCACGTCCACACCCAAATGCCCTTCGCGCTGGCCGGCGACGCGCACGATGTTGCGCAGCCATGCTTCATAAGCCGATTCGAAACCGGTTTTGACCGAGTGTTTGATTATCAACGTGACGGTCTCATCGGCCCCCGGTACTTGTGAATTGAGGACTTCAGGCATAACGCAGCACTCCGGGCAAACGAACAGGAATCGCCAGCCGTCCGGGCCCGGCAATCAAGACAGTGGTGAAAAGAATCAACAGCAACCAGCCAAACTGCCCTTCAGCCACACTCCATTGCGGATGCACGACCAGCAGCGCCACGAGCAGTACAAAGAGAATAGGCAAGCAGGCCAAACGCGCCAGCACACCGGCGACGATCAGCAACGGGCAGAGGACTTCGGCGAAAATCGCCAGGACCAGCGTCAGATGGGCGCCGAGATGGAACGGGTCTTCGATCAGTTGCAGCTGCGCGGTGAAGTCCAGCAACTTCGGCAAGCCGTGCACCCACAGCAGAAACAACCCGCCGCTGACCCGCAGGAACAGCAACCCGATGTCGCGCGCCTGTTCATCCCTCGTAGCAATCATGACCCGACCCTTTGAATGTCATTGACGGGAATCATGCCAAGGCCGGGGCGGAAGAAATTGGATGGGTGTGCTTAGTTGCTTTTCAGACCACAGAATTCCCTGTGCTTGATCGTTCCCACGCTCTGCGTGGGAATGCAGCTCGGGACGCTCCGCGTCCCATCCAACGCCGAACGCGGAGCGTCCGTTGAGGCATTCCTTTGCTGCGCGTGGGAATGATCAGCATCGGAGATCGGCGCTGGGATCTAGATCACCGGAATATCCAGCGGCGCCGCCATGAACTGGCTGATCCGCGAGCGCAGCCATTTCTCTGCCGGGTCGTTGTCGTGCACCCCGCTCCACGCCATCGACAACTGCGCGGCATCGATCGGGAATGGCGGGTCTTCGGCACGCAGGGCGCAGCCTTCGACCAAGGCACAGGCAGCGTAATCCGGCACGGTGGCGATCATGTCGGTTCCGGCGAGCAAGGCGCGCAAGCCGCTGAACTGCGGCACACCGAGGACCACGCGGCGGCAGCGACCGATCTTGGCCAGATCCAGATCGATATTGCCGCTCAGGTCACCGGAGAACGACACCATCGCATGCGGACGCGCGCAATATTCGTCCAGCGTCAGCGGCCCCGGACGGTCGTCGCCGCGCAGCACTTTGCAGGGAATATCACGCAGCTTCTTGCGCTTGGCATTGGCCGGCAGATCCGTGGTGTAGCTGACACCCACGGAGATTTCTCCAGAGGCCAACAGCGCCGGCATCAACAGGTAGTTGGCGCGGCGTACCACCACGACAATCCCCGGCGCCTCCTGTTGAAGCTGGCGCAACAGCGGCGGAAACAGACCGAACTCGGCGTCGTCCGACAGTCCGATGCGAAACACATCGCAACTGCTCGCCGGTTCGAACTCCTTGGCGCGGCTGACTGCGCCGGAAATCACGTCCATTGCCGGTTGCAATTCCTTGAGGATCGCCAGCGCCCGCGCCGTCGGTTCCATACCGCGACCGTTGCGCAGCAGCAACGGATCGTCGAACAGATCACGCAAGCGCCCCAGCGCAGCACTGACCGCCGGTTGGCCCATGAACAGTTTTTCGGCAACGCGGGTCAGGTTCTTTTCGAACATCAACGCTTCGAAAATCACCAGCAGGTTCATGTCGACGCGGCGCAGATCGTTACGGTTCATGGGCGTGGTTTCCTTATCGGTGTCAGACGCTTTTTGCCACTGGCGCTGGGCACTTTACTCGATCAACGGCACTTTCGCCGCGCGTTTGTAAGGGCCGTACTCCACCGGCACCCACTGGAAATGCTTGCCCTCGGCGGCGATGTGGCCGATGCCCGGGAACGGCAGATGCGCTGCCGTCACCCAGGTCTTGCTCGCTGCCGCAGCACTGAACACTGCCTGCCGACTGGCGATCGCTTGCTGACTGTTGACGTCGAAACCGATCGAGACTTCCGGGTGCAAGAACTGCACCGCGAGGTTGTGCACCAGATCGCCCATGAACACGATGCTCTGCTGCTGCGAGGTGAAGCGGTACGTGGTGCTGCCCGGGGTGTGCCCGGCTTCGAGGGTTGCTTCGACCAGTCCCGGCAATGGCGACTGCCCGGCGGCAAACGTCTTGAAGCGACCGGCGGCAACGTAGGGCGCCGTCGAATCCTGGGCAATTTTGAAAAACTCTTTTGCGCCCGCCGGGGCATTGGCCAGTGCTGCCGGATCGAGCCAGTAGTCGGCCTCGGCTTTGGCTGCAAACACGGTGGCGTTGGCGAACACCGGTTTCTTTTCGGCATCGACCAGACCGCAGACGTGATCGAGGTGCAGGTGCGTCAGCAAAATTGTGTCGACCTGCTCGGGCTTGTAACCGGCGACCTGCATGTTGGCCGAAAGCTGCCCGGCGGTGGCGCCGATGCACTGCCCTGCGCCGGTGTCGACCAGAATCAGTTGTGTGCCGGTGTTGACCAGAAAGGCATTGAACGCTGTCTGCACGCCCGGGGTTTCAATCGAACGCCGTGCGAGCAGCGCGCGAATCTGACTCTGGCTCATGCCCTGCAACAACTTCGGCGACAAATCGTTGTAACCGTCGAACAACGCGGTGACTTCGTAATCGCCCACCGCCAAGCGGAAATAACCCGGCGCCTGAGTGCCCACCTGCGGTGCCTGCGCCATAGCGCCGGACATTGCCAGCATGACCGCCAAGGCCGTTGCTGCTTTCACCAAGCCTTTCATTGCATTCCCCTTTGAACCTGGCCAACGGCGGCCGTGCTTTGTCGACATCGTCGCGCAAAGCACCGGGCGCTGACTTGCAAGGATGTGCTGAGTTCCAGCCTGAGCGAGGAAATTAACAACGATTAACTCGTCAGCCTCAAGTCCTCGCCCAACAATGAAGCCCTCTGCGCAGCGTTGCTTTTTTGACCTGAGGGAATGCGCCGACCGTGTATTCCCCACCGACACGGACCTTGGCCATGGCTTATCTACAGCAAACCGTCGCCCTCGCCCCTGCCTGCGAACCGCGGAAGAACACGACTGGCGGACTCAGTCCGCAGCGCGAACGCCAGATCAAACAGTTGATCCTCGATCGCTTGGGCGAAAGTCTCGAAGTGGCTGAACTGGCCCGCGCCTGCTCACTGTCACGCAGTCATTTCTCCCGCGCATTCAAGTGCAGCACCGGCCTGTCGCCACAGGACTGGATCCGCGCCCAGCGCCTGGCCCGGGCCAAGTTGCTGATCCAGCACACCGACTTGAGCCTGACGCAAATCAGCCTCGAATGCGGCTTCTGCGATCAGGCGCACTTCTGCCACATGTTCACCCGCAGCGAGGGCATCAACCCCTTCGCCTGGCGCTGTCGAGTCATGGGCAGACCGAAAAACAACGCAGCGCAGCCTGCGGTGTTTTGACTGCTGCCGTTACGCCACCCGTTGCACTGATGCTCAAACCTGAGGATTATGCCCGGACACCCCGGATCAGAAGGCCTGCGCATGCGCCAGGGACTGATTCGCCCTGTCCGCCGCATCACCGCAGGAGCGCGCTGTTGAGCTTTTCCCCGAATCAGGCCATCGCGTTTGGCCCCTATCGGATTCATCCCGGGCAACGATTGCTACTTGAAGGCCAACAGCCTCTGCGCCTGGGACGGCGGGCGATGGATATCCTCCTGATTTTGCTGGCCCACGCCGGTGAAGTGGTGAGCAAACAGCAATTGATGGCCTGCGTCTGGCCAGACAGCGTCGTCGAAGACATCAATCTGCGCGTGCACATGGCGGCCCTGCGCAAAGCGCTTGGCGACGGGCAGAACGGCCAGCGCTACATCGTCACCGTGGCGCAGCGCGGCTACAGTTTTGTCGCACCGATCGTGCTCGACAGCATCGAACAAAAACCGGCGATGCCCGTCGCCAGACACAACCTGCCGCTGCGTCGTACGCGGATGATTGGGCGCCAGCCCGTGATCGATCACCTGATCGCGCAGCTGCCGCGCCGACGCTGCATCACTCTGGTCGGTCCCGGCGGCATCGGCAAAACCACCGTCGCCCTGCGCGTCGCCGAACAATTGCTCGACCAGTATCGCGACGGCATCCGCCTGGTGGACTTGGCGCCCATCGCCGATCCCGCGCTGATCGGCTCGCATCTGGCGACGCTGCTTGATCTGTCCGCGCCAGAAGGCGATGCGCAGGCTAGTCTGGTCGACGGCCTGCGAGAACGGCAAATGTTGTTGGTGATCGACAACTGCGAGCACTTGATCGATGCGGTCGCGTCGCTCAGCGAGCAGATTCTGCGCGGCGCGCCCAAAGTGCATATTCTCGCCACCAGCCGCGAGAGCCTGCGTGCTGAGGGCGAATTCGTGCAGCGTCTGGAATCGCTCGAATGCCCGTCCATGTCGTCGCCGATGGAGCCGGCTCAGGCGCTGGGCTTTGCCGCGCTGCAACTGTTTGTCGAGCGCGCGACCGCGGCGCGGGAAAGCTTTGAACTGAGCCCTGCACAGCTGCCGCAAGCGATTGAAATCTGCCAGCGCCTGGACGGCATTCCGCTGGCTCTGGAACTGGCCGCCGCGCAGGTCAGCGAATTGGGCATGGACGGATTGCTCAAGCAATTGCGCGAGGGTTTGCCGCCATTGTCGGCCGGACACCACAGCAGCGCCGAGCGCCACCTGACCCTGCGCGCAACGATGGACTGGAGCTTCAACCTGCTCAACGCCTGCGAGCAAACCTGTCTGCGGCGACTGGGAATTTTCCGCGGCAGCTTCACGCTCGCCTCGGCGGCAGCGGTGGTCATCGGCCAACAGATCGACCCCGGCGCGGTGTTCACCGCTGTCACGCAACTGGTGGCCAAATCCCTGCTGAGCGTCGAAGTGGGTGACGAAGATGTTTTCTACCGGTTGCTCGACACCACGCGCCACTACGCACTGGAGAAACTCGAGCAGGCCGACGAGCTCAGCGCAACCCGCCAACGCCACGCCGAGCGCTGCCTGACATTGATGCAGCAGGCGCAAGCGGATTGGGACAATACTCCGACTGTATTGTGGATGGAGCGCTATGCCAGGGGGCTGGAGGATCTGCGCGCGGCGCTGGACTGGAGCCTCGACGGGCCGGGACCGGAGGAGCTGGGCGTGCAACTGGCAGCCGCGTCGGCACCGTTGTGGCAGGAGCTGTCGTTGCTGCGCGATTACAGCCGCTATGTGCGCCGGGCACTGAGTCTGCTGGAGGCTTCGCCAGCAGGCTCGCTCCTGCCGCCCTGCCCTCGCCTGCAAATCGCCTTGAAACTGGCGCTCGGCAGCGCCAGCTATCACACCTGGGGCGGCACGCCACAAACCATCCAGGCCTTCGTCGACGCCTGCCGCTTGGCCGAAGAACACGGCGATCTGGCCGGGCAACTGCGTGCAATATCGGGGCATATGGCGGTCAATCTGAGTTGCGGGCATTACCGCATGGCGCTGGCCCAGAGTGAGCAATTTGATCGCATCGGCGTGCACGACGAG
The DNA here is from genome assembly GCF_025910115.1 of Pseudomonas sp. RG1. NCBI lineage: Bacteria > Pseudomonadati > Pseudomonadota > Gammaproteobacteria > Pseudomonadales > Pseudomonadaceae > Pseudomonas > Pseudomonas sp. RG1. Next base: position 115,750 of record NZ_JAPCIK010000018.1, on the reverse strand, counting down.
CCATTGCTGTCGCTGAGCACGCATCGCTTGCGGGTGTTGGCCCTGCATTATGCCGGCGACCAACCGCAGGCCCGCGTACATGCCGAGCAGGTGCTGCAACGCATGGCCCACAGCGGCCATCTCAATCGTTTCACCCATGGCTTTGGCGTGCAGTACGACCAGAGCGTCGCTTCGCTGACGGTACTAGCCCGCGTGCTATGGCTGCAGGGTCTGCCAGAACAGGCATGGCGCGCGGCACGGCAGGCGCTGGATATTGCCGTGCAGATCGACCATGGCACATCGATCTGTTACACCCTGGCGCTGGCCAGTTGTCTGATCGCCCATTACAACGGCGACGCCGCCAACGCCCGCGCGCTCCTGCAATTGTTGCTGGAGCAGTCGCAGAAGCATTCGGTACTGCTGTTCAATAATTGGGCGCGGCACTACGCGCAGGTGATCGATCCGGATAATGCCGCGCCGATATCGACGCAGAGCAGCGGTCTGATCCGGGAAGTGATGGTTACGCTGGATGAGCGTTTTGTCGATGAGGCACTGGTGGAGCGCGCGCGCACCGGGGATGCGGGCTGGAGTGCAGCGGAGATATTGCGGGCACGGGCGGCGGCATTAGTGAAGGGTTCAGAGTGGCCCCTTCGCGAGCAGGCTCGCTCCCACAAGGGGTCGGTGTCGGGCGCAAATTTCGAGTTGTGCGCTGTTTCCTGTGGGAGCGAGCCTGCTCGCGAATCGGCCTGCTCAGACACCGCTGAAACTCGAGAAGCCGAACAAATCCTGCAACAAGCGCTGACCATCGCCAGATGCCAAGGCGCATTGGCCTGGGAACTGCGCAGCGCCACGGACCTTGCTCAGTTATGGCAACGCCAGTCCCGCCATCGCGAAGCTTTGGATTTGCTCAGCCCCCTCTACCAGCGCTTCACCGAAGGCTACGCCACACCGGACTTGCGCAAGGTCCGCCTGCTACTCGACAGCCTGCGCGAGGAGTGCCTGGCCTGACGCATTGCGCGTGCGGCTGAGATAGCGCGCATGACGCTGTTGCAGTTCGAGCCTGTCGTCGCTGCGCTCAAAGCGATCACGGGCATAGCGGCGCACGGTGTTGAGCATCCAATAGCGCGCCGTTGCTCGGTTGGGTTCTTGAATGAGCAACGACTTGCGCGCCAACCCTTCGATAATTGCGGTCAGCCTGGATCCCGCCAGATCCACGCTGCTGATCACGCTCAGTGCCGCCTCCAGGGTAAAGCCCGTGCTGAACACCGACAGCCGCAGCAGCACACGCTGTTCCATTTCCGTCAGGTACTGGAAGCTCCAATCGATCGCAGCGGCCATTGACTGATGGCGCGGCTCCGCGGTGCGCCGTCCTTGGCCAAGCAACTGCAGACCGTTTTCAACCTGTGCCTGTAAACCGATCAAGCCCAGCGCGTCGATCTGCGCAGCGGCGAGCTCGATCGCCAGCGGCAGACCGTCCAGTTGGCGGCAGATTTCGCGCACACCCGGCAAATCCTGTTGGCGCAAACTGAAGCCCTGTTGCCGCGCTCGCGCGCGATTGACGAATAGCTGCACCGCCGGATAGCCCATGGCTTCCTCGACGGAGTTCAATGTATAGCGCTTGGGAATCGCCAGCAGCGGCACGTGATGAACGGCTTCCTGTGGAATGTGCAAGGCTTCGCGGCCGGTGACCAGAATCGACAGGCGAGGCGCGGCATGCAACAGGGTGTCTACCAGAGCCGCGCAGTTGTCGCGCTGGTGATCGCAGTTATCCAGCACCAACAAGGCGTGCCGGCCCGTCAGTGTGAAAAAGTCTGTATTCAGGGCGTGCAACAGGTGGTCGAGTAAGGGTTTGTCATCTTCGAGCATGGCAAGGTCGACCCACCAGGCGCCATCACGAAAATATTGCAGCAGCAACTCCGCCACGCGCAGTGCCACAGTGGTTTTGCCAACACCCGGCGCACCGTTAATCGTCATCAAGCGGCATACCGGCATTTGTCGAACCAGACTACCGATCAGGGCGTCGCGCCCACTGACTGGCGTCAGTCGTGCCGGAAGATTGTGCAGTGGCGTGAGGGCGGCAGCGGGCATGTGCAGCGCATCACTTGTGCCCTGCTCCACCGGGGCGACAAAACTGTAGCCGCACTGCGCCACGTGAATGATGTAACGCTGGCCGTTGGTGCCGTCGCCCAGTGCGCGGCGCAACGCCGCGATGTGCACCCGCAGGTTGATCTCTTCAACGATCGATGTCGGCCACACACGAGCAATCAACTGCTCTTTGCTGACTACCTCGCCCGCGTGTTCGAGCAGCACCTGAAGAATGTCCATGGCGCGCCCACCCATGCGCAGCGGCTGCTCGCCTTCAAGAACCAGACGCTGGCGCACATGAAAGGCGTAGGGGCCAAAACGCAGCACCGAACCTTGGCTTGTGTCGTTGTGATTATTCATGCCAAACATCTTGGCACTGTTGCGTGACGATACAACCGCCGGAGCCGACGCAGCACGGACATCCGGCTGCGTCTGACGGACAGAACCGCTCTAGCTGAACTGTTCGCGGTATTGTAACGGCGTAAGACCGAGCTTTTCGGCGAATAGCGAGCGCATGTGCCGGACACTGCCGAAACCACTTTTGTAGGCGATGGTTTTCAGCGGCAGATCGCTGGTTTCCAACAGGTTTCGCGCGCAGTCAATGCGGGCATTCTGCAGAAACTCCATGGGAGTCATGTTGACGTCACGGGCGAACAGGCGAGCAAAGTGCCGTGCGCTCATATTGGCCAATCCGGCCATGCGCTCGACTGTGAAGGGCTCATCCAAGTGTTCAAGTACGTAATTCTGCGCGCGGGTGATGGGCGTTTGTTGCGGTGAGACGGCCGCCATCAATGGGCTGAACTGGGCTTGCCCACCCTGACGCTTCATCACCACCAACAAAACCTTGGCGACGTCCTGGGCGATTTTCTTGCCGTGATCCCTGGCCACCACCGCCAGTGCCAGATCGATGCCAGCGGTCACGCCGCCCGAAGTGATGAGATTGCGATCCTCAACGTAGATCTGGTCGGTGGTCACCGTGGTTTTCGGGAAAGCCTTGATCAGGCGCTCGGTGTAGTTCCAGTGCGTGGTGACGCGATAACCATCAAGGAGGCAGGCATGGCCGAGGATGAATGCGCCAGTGCAAATCGAACCGTAACGCTCCGCGCGCGGCACGGCTTTTTTCAACCAGCCAAATAGCTCGGGAAATCTCTGGTTATAGGCGCCGGGGCCGCCGGGCACCAATAACAGGTCATAGCGGTCGGCCGCCTCGTCGATGTGCAGATCAGCCTGAACCTGTACACCATTGGAAGCCTTGAGCAAGCCGCGCTCCGTCCCTAGTGTCGTCAGTTGATAGTGCAAATCAGGTTTCAGATAACGGTTGGCGACTGAAAACACTTCCAGCGGCCCGGCCATGTCGAGCATCAGAAAGTCGGGGAACAGCACCATTGCCACGGTTTTCATGGGAGGCATCACACATATTCAAGGGTCAAGACGCACGTTACAGCCGGGGCATTATGGCCAACTGAGTCCTGACGAGCGTAATCGGATACGTGAACCATAACGCAAAACTGTCAACCTGAGCCGGACAGTCTTTCAATTTCCATCTACTTATTGCCTCCCAGGGTAACCAGTAACCTTCTCCTCACTCGGACGAATTCACGTCCAGCCAGGAGATTTCATCATGCTGACTCTTCGCAAAGCCTCCGATCGCGGCCTCGCCAATCACGGCTGGTTGAAGTCGTCTCACACCTTTTCTTTCGCCAGCTACCGCAACCCGCGTGAACAGGGTTTCTCCGATCTGCTGGTGATCAACGATGACCGGGTCGCCGCCGGCAAAGGTTTTGGCCAGCACCCGCACCGCGACATGGAGATCTTTTCCTATGTGCTCGAAGGCGCGCTGGAACACAAGGACACCCTCGGTACTGGCTCGGTGATCCGTCCCGGCGACGTGCAATTGATGAGTGCCGGCAGCGGGGTGGCGCACAGCGAGTTCAACCACTCGGCCACCAAGCCCGTGCACTTTCTGCAAATCTGGATCGTGCCGGATGTCAGTGGCGCCAAGCCGCGCTATCAACAGGAACACTTCAGCGCGCAGAAAAAACGTGGTCGCCTGCAACTGATCATCTCGCCGGACGGTAGCAACGGTTCTCTGAAAGTCCGTCAGGATGCGCGGGTCTACGCCGGGTTATTCGACGGCAAGGAAAGTGCCACGCTGAAATTGCCGGCCAATCGTTACGCCTACGTGCACGTTGCGCGTGGCAGTGTCGAACTCAATGGCCAAGCCTTGCAGGAAGGCGATGGCGTGCGGGTTCGTGAAGAACAGCTGCTCACTTTGAGCAACGGGGTCGATGCCGAAGTGCTGGTGTTCGACTTGCGCCCTCAGGAGTTGCCGGAAATGCCATGATCTGGCGCGATGCAGAACGGCCTTCCAATGAAGGCCGTTTTTTATTGCGGCGGCACAGTTGAGGGCTGTACGACCGGTTTGGGTGACGATACCTCTTTGCCAATCTGAATCGCTGCCAGCGTGGTCTGTATGGTGGTCAACACCGCCGCCTGATTGGCGAAATGTGCGCCAACAAGCAAGGAAGCCACGCCGAGGAAATGCACAGTGGTGGCAGCCCAGTAATTGGCCTTGACCGTCGATGCCTGTCTGATCGCTTCCCGCGATTCGTCGGCAATTTTCTGCACGCCCATCCACATCAGGTCATAACGCTTGTCCCGTTCCTGTAGGGCCTTGTCCCGTTCAAGATAGACCTTGTCCCGCTCTGCCTGAGCAGCCAGGAACCCGCGAATGTCGGCGCGCATTTCTGCCACGCGGCCATCCATCCTCGTCTCGATGGTTTCTATCCTGGCATCGAATTCTTCGCGACTTATGCTGCTCATGATTTGCCTGTCCCGCCCCGCGTCCGATCTGTCCGTGACTGCATATTGATTCACTTCCCTGATTTTCAATTCGACACCTTCCTGCGGCTACGCGGCCTTCCCTGGCTCTCCGTTTCGATGCGTCACTGAGGTCTGCATCGAGCTGTAGTGACAATAGAACTCATCACGGACTACAACAAGCCGGCCCATTCTGTCTCGGACGTAGGCTGTTTCGTCAGCAGTTGTAGCCTCGGGCAAAACCCTGAACCACTTATTCGTTTTCCAGCGCAAAGGCCTCAACGATCTGCTCGATGACCGCCCGTACCCGCGCGGTGTGACGCAGGTCGGCATGGGTGACCAGCCACACTTCATACGGCAGCGGCCGGGTCCGCTCCGGCCAGAGTCTGACCAGGCCGTCGCGTTCGCCCATGTACACAGGAATCTCCCCTACCCCGAGGCCGGCGGCAAGGGATCGACGCACTAGAAGGCTGGAGCTGAGCGTGGTGACGATGCGTCCGCGGGTCAACGGTTCAGAGACCAGCGTAAGGTCTTTTTTGCTCTGTAAGTACGGCTGATAGACCACCAGATCATGGCCCTCGAAAGCGCTGCCGGGCTGCGGTTCTCCATGGCGATCGACATAGGCCTGTGCTGCGAAAAGTCCTACAGGCCAACGGGCGATCCGTCGAGCGATGAGATCAGGGTTATCCGGCCGGGTATTGCGCACCGCGATATCGGCCTCGCGCTTGGCCAGACTGAGGATTTGCGTCGACGCATCCAGCTGGATCTGCACATCTGGATGTTGATCATGCAGGCGCGCCATCGCCGGAATGATGAAGTCAATGGCCATCGAGTCGGTGGTGCTGACCCGTACATTACCGGTAAGACGGTCATCCAGCCCGTGGATGTGTCGCTCCAGTTCCAGCGCCGAATGCTCCATTTTTTCCACACTTTTACGCGCCGCTTCACCAACGGCGGTCAGCGCATAACCGTCGGAGGTTCGCAGGAACAGCGTCGCGCTCAATGCCTTCTCCAGCGCAGTAATGCGCCGTCCGACCGTGGCCTGATCGACGCCCAGAACACGCGCAGCCCCGCGCAATGTCGACTCGCGACAGACCGCCAGAAACACTCGCGCATCATCCCAATTCATACGGATCCTCTTTGAAGCATTTTTGCATCATTGTGCCGCTTAATCGCTGCGTATGCGCAGCAACGATAGCCGATAAGCTGAGCGCCATACACCTCTTGTGAGATCGCGATCATGCGTACTGCAAACTCTACCGGCATCTGGCTGCCGATCTTCGCCGGACTTTGCGCCAGTCTGGTCAGCATTGGCCTGGCGCGTTTCGCCTACACGCCGCTGATCCCTTCGCTGATTCAGGCGCAGTGGTTTTCGGCCAATGATGTCGTCTACCTCGGCGCGGCCAATCTGGTCGGCTACTTGATCGGCGCCCTGCTCGGTCGGTCCATGGCTCACCGAACAGGCAACCGCAACGCCTTGCGCCTGATGATGCTGGCGGTCACGGCGGCATTCTTTGCCTGTGCTTATCCGCTGTCGGTGAGCTGGTTCTTCGGCTGGCGTTTGCTCTCCGGGATTGCTGGTGGCGCGATCATGGTGCTGGTGGCGGCAACCGTGCTGCCTCACGTTCCGGCTGCTCGCAGAGGCTTGGCCAGTGGCGCAATCTTCCTTGGCATCGGCCTGGGGATTGCCGGCTCCGGCACCATCGTGCCGCCACTGCTGACTCTTGGCTTGCAGGCAACATGGCTGGGGCTGGGCGCGCTGGCGTTGTTGCTGACCGCGGTGAGCTGGTTCGGCTGGCCTGCGGATACCACGCATGCCGTGGCTGCGCACGCAACGTCGGCTGATGAGCCAACACCGTCGGGCGTTTACCTTTTATTCGCTCAATACGCGTTCATGGCCGCCGGGCTGGTGCCTGCAATGGTGTTTCTGGTGGATTACGTAGCGCGTGGATTGGGTGCCGGGGCGCATATCGGCGCAATGGTCTGGGTCATGTATGGCCTGGGGGCGATTGTCGGGCCGGTGACTTACGGCTTCCTGGCCGACCAGCTCGGCGCCCGCACTGGTATTCGACTGGTGTTGGTAGTGCAAGCCATCGCCCTCGGTTTGCTGGCCGTCTCCCATTCATTTCTGGCACTGGCTTTACTGGCGGTGATTCTCGGCTCGTTCCCGCCGGGCATCGTGCCGCTGGCCTTGGCCCGGGTGCATGAACTGGTGCCGTCGCATCACCGTCAGCAGATCGCCTGGAGCCGCGCCACTGTGTCATTCGCAACCTTTCAGGCGCTGGCCGGGTTTGCCTATTCGGCATTGTTCAATGCCTCGGGCGGCCAGCACACGCTGCTGTTTGTGATCGCCGCTGGCGCGATCGTCGTCGCTCTACTGCTGGAACAAGCCATGCGCTGGCTACCCTCTACAACTGAACCCCGTTGCGCGGCGAACTGAAGGGAATCATTGCGCGCTGCCAGCGTTCCCATCTACACGACCTTTTTCACAGGAATCGACAATGTCACTGCCCAACGAAATGACCCGTATTGAAATCACCGAACCCGGCGGCCCTGAAGTATTGCAAGCCAGGCGCGTGCCTCTGCCGACCGTTGCCGAAGGCCAAGTGCTTATCCGCGTTCACGCTGCCGGCATCAATCGTCCGGATGCCTTGCAGCGCGCCGGCAAATATCCGATGAAACCCGGGATGGACCCGATTCCCGGCCTGGAAGTGGCTGGCGAAGTGGTTGCACTGGGTCCCGGAGTTACGCGGTTCGCTGTGGGCGATCGCGTGTGCGCACTGACCAATGGCGGCGGCTACGCGGAGTATTGCGCGGTACCAGCCGGCCAGACTTTGCCTGTGCCGGATGGAGTCGATTGGGTCCAGGCCGCCGCGATTCCGGAAACGTTTTTCACCGTCTGGGCCAACCTGTTCGGCCTCGGCGGTGCCAAGGCCAGCCAGCGCGTGCTGATTCACGGTGGCACCAGCGGTATCGGTACCACAGCGCTGATGCTCTGCCGTGAATTCGGTATTGAGGCGTTCGCCACCGCCGGCAGTCCTGAAAAATGCGCCGCAATCAGCAAACTTGGCGGGCAGCCGATCAACTATCGGGAAGAAGATTTTGCCAAGGTCATTGCCGAGAAGACCGCAGATCAAGGCGTGAACGTGATTCTCGACATCATGGGTGGCTCGTATCTGAACGGTAACATCAGCGCACTGGCGATGGACGGCCGACTGGTGATGCTCGGTTTCCTCGGCGGCGCCCGCGCCAACGACATCGATCTGCTGGCGATCCTCGGCAAACGCGCGGTGGTCACCGGTTCGCTGCTGCGCGCGCGTACCGCTGCGGAGAAAGCCGCCATCGCCGATCAACTGCAAGAGCACGTTTGGCCTGCCCTCAGCGCCGGGCGCTGCCTGCCGATCATCGACAAGGTTTACCCGCTGGCTGACGCGGCTCAGGCCCATGCCCGCATGGAGGGCGGCGATCATATCGGCAAGATCGTCCTGCAAGTGGCGTGAGCGATTGCAGCATCTTGTAATCGTTGCACATGCACGGTGGTCTAAAATAATCACGCGCAGACCGAGGCATCTGGTAAAAAGCGTTCTTTGTCTGCGCCGTGGTGAAACGATTAATGTTCCTGTCCTTGCTGACTCGTCTGCGACGCCGCCGCCTGGCGTTCGCCATGATGGCCGCGCTGATCATCGGCGTGCCGACGAGTTGTGCGGTGCTGGAACACACCGAGCGCAAACTGCTTTTTCGCATTGAGCCGGGCACTGCCGGCTGGTATCGCGGACTGCCCGGCAGCGTTCAGGAACTCGATCTGCAACCGAAGAGTTTCAAAGCCGGGCAGAACATCCATGCCTGGTGGTGGCCGGCTGAACGTGCCAATGCCCCGGCAATCCTTTACTTGCATGGCGTGCGCTGGAACCTCACCGGACAGTTGTTCCGCATAGAGCAACTACGCGCGGCGGGCTATTCGGTGCTGGCCATCGATTATCGAGGGTTCGGCCAAAGTAAGGGTGATTTACCATCCGAAAGCAGCGTTTATGAAGATGCCCGCGTGGCCTGGGAGCGCTTCCAACTGCTGCAACCGGACCCGAACAAGCGCCTGATCTATGGCCACTCTCTCGGTGGCGCGGTGGCGATTGATCTGGCGGCCGAACTGGGACAGAACGCGGCGCGCAACCACACACCTCTGCCGGTTCGCGGTCTGGTCATTGAATCGACCTTCACTTCTCTCGCCGACGTAGCCGCCGCCGTGGCCAACACCTCGCTCCCGGTGCGCTGGTTGCTCTCGCAGAAATTCGACTCCATCGACAAGATCGCCAATATTCATATGCCGCTTTTGGTGGTGCATGGCCTGGCTGATGCCTTCGTGCCGCCGCGCTTCAGCGAGCAGCTGTTCAATGCCGCTGAGCAGCCCAAGCGCCTGTTGCTGGTGCCCGGAGCAACGCACAACAACAGCATGGCGCTTGGCGGTCAGGGGTATCGCAAGGCTCTGGATGCGTTGATGCAGAGCAAGCCGTTGCCGCGGGTGGCCGGGCCGGCAGTCGCCAAGGGTTCTGGCGATTCCTAAGCTGTGTTACCAGTGCTGGATAAAGGGGCATCAGCGCCGAGCCAACTCATGCCGTACGCATTGCTCATAATAGGTCTGCTTGACAGCTGCCGGTTTGAGCTTGGAACTGCTATTGTAGGTCTGCTCGGTAATCCCCATCGCTGTCATGCGCATCCAAGGCTGCTGGAACCGGCGAACCTGCAATTGCTTGCGCGCGCCATACAGTGAAACTCCTGACAATTTCGATCGCTGCGCCCCGGCAGCGATATCCGAGCCCCAAGTGCAGGCAAAGCGATGGCCTTTGCTTAACTCTTTTGCCTGCACTCCCGAGGCGATCAAAGCCAGGGAAAGCATCGCAACGGTGATGACAATCGTCCGCATATAGCCAACCTAACCTTTTGAAAAAAGGCGATTTTGCCGGGGCGAAATGTCTCTGGGGGCCAGCAATTTGCCTGCTGTCGGGATTTTTTTCATCAGGGTGAAATTCGCCGCTCGTCCAGTACCGCGCACCTTCGCCAGACAGGCCTATCCAACGCTGTACATCCCACCGCGCAGAAGGCCCACGTGATGAACAAGAAAGTTTTCGCCTTGTCGTTTTTCAGCCTGTGCCTGATCGGCCCGATTCACGCTTCGGCAGCCGAATCCACGGCGGGCGCAGCAACCCCTGCCACGGCCTTGCCCGGCGTCAATCATGCAGAAAGCTCTCGCGACCATGACGAGAAGGCGAACAAGAAAGGCGAAGAGTCCTCAGGCGCCAACGCGGGATCAGAGCCGCATGAGACAGAAAAGGATGCCGCGACGTCGAGCGATTCCGAAGACCTGGATAAAAAACCCGCTCAGTAAGAGTGGATTCGCTTTTAGTAACGAAAATCCGACACCGAAACTAGCGCAACACCGGGTGATATCAATATGATGCGCGCACTGGCCGCCATAGAGGGCGGCCAGAGGAAAATACATCCAAGGAATGCAAATGAAAGATTTCGTCATCGGCGTCAACAACATCGTTCTCTACATCGCATTGGCGGTCATCCTGATCGTTTCCCTCTTCATGATGAGCCAGAGCTTTCTCTCGGGTCTCGGTATGTTCGTAGGCGGCACCCTGGGCTGGTGCATCGTCTCCGGCTTCTGGTTCGTGCAATCGGCGACCTATGAAGAATTGCGCAAGTTGAACTCGAAAACCAACTGATCTGCGCCGAGTATTCGTTAAAGAGAAAAGGCCAATGTCATCGACATTGGCCTTTTTTTTAGCGGCGAAGAGACTGGTTCGTCATTGTTTGGTGCACTGAGCGCCAAGTCCCATGCCCATGGAACCCAGAGCTACCATCGGACCGCTCGGTAGTTCGCAGGTATATTCGCCATTCTCGGTTTGAGCGGTGTAGAACGTTGTATTGAAGTCACTGCGGATGTTGGAAACCTTGATCACGGGTTTGCCGATGGTGGTCTGTGCTCGATTCTTGAGATCACTCTCCCCCGGCTTTACGGTCTGGCATCCAGTGACCGCGAGGACCATTGTTGCGAATAAAGCGAGAACCGGAATAGTCCTTGATGAGTTCATTGCAGATCGACCTTTTTGATTTTGTACCGGAAAAATTTGACAGTCAGCTGCCAAGCGACAGGACTTTAAGGTCGAGCCGGAACAGGGGCAATTAGGTCGGATGTGCTAATGGCTGAAGGCTAGTGGCGCTCTCAGTGAAGTTTTGCGACTGCCTTCGGGATCGCAGGTCGCTACTAATGAGTTTGTGAAACTACTATCCGCAAGCGATCACCGCCCCCCTCCTGGCAATCGATACGGACGGGCAAAAACAGCTGGATGACTTCAATGTTGCTGCGCAAATGATCAGTCATGCGCGGCGTGGTGAACGATCCACCGCCGGCCAGCGCCATCGGCAACAGCAACTGATCGGCCAAGTGCTCAGCGACCGCAGCATCACTGCGCAGCCAGTCAGCAGCCTGATTGATCGCGGCATCCGCTACTTTCTCAGCGCGTAACGACACTTGGCCAAATGCGCTGAACACTTCAGTGACGTGCTCGAAAACGTACTCAAGCAATAACACATTGCCCGGGCCGCGTGCCGGATCAAGCGTCACTTGGTGCAGCGCGTCCGCTGGCCAGTTCAACCGCTTGGCCACTTGGCTCAGTTCTCGCTGAGCGACGGTAGGCGCAAGTCCGGCAGTCAGCGCCAGAGCCTGCCGTGAAATCGCCTCGCCGCGCTCACACACATCCAGTCGCGTCAGGCGCGACGGCTGCACCGTCACGGCAATCTCGCCACCGCCAGCCGGTACGAAACCATGACGCAGCAACTCCAGCTCGACATTGCCGCCCATGCGCCGCAGCAGCGGTAGCCAACTGCGCGAGAGGAAATCCGTCGGCGGTGCCAGCGGATTGTGGGTGCCACCGGAGATTGTCACTCGACTGGCCTGCGGCGCCTGCAACAAGGCTGGCAACAGCGTCTGTAGCACCAGCGTGCAACTGCCCGCCGTGCCAATAGCGAACTGAAAGTTGCCTCCGCTAATCTCGCCCGGTTCGAAGCTCAGGGCTCGCGACCCCAGATGCGCACCAGATATCTCTGCACCACAAACCTCGGCCGCCGCCATCACGGCTGTCAGATGTTGACGCAGCAGTCCTGGACGGCTGCGTCTGGCGCGGATCTGTTTAATACGAAACGCCCGGCCTGTCACCATCGACAGGCTCAGCGCACTGCGCAACACCTGGCCACCACCAATGGCGCCGTCCAGTTCAATTATGTCTTTCATTGCCAATCCCTTACGCGTTCAGCCCGACGGTGTCTCGGAGGTACCATTTAGCCGTCGTGAATCTTCCTGAGTTTTCAATAGTGTCGGTACTTCTCGCTCAGGCTCAGCCGCGATGAAACGCTGCCGTGCCGGACGACGCGGCCCAAAGGCGTTCGCGCCAGTACCGATTGCTTAACCTTTGACGCACACCACCTGACGCAGGGTGTGCAGCACTTCCACCAGCTCACGCTGGGCGTGCATGACTTTGTCGATGTCCTTGTAGGCCATCGGAATTTCGTCAATCACCGCTTCGTCCTTGCGGCATTCCACGTGGGCCGTGGCGCGAATCTGATCGGCGACGGTGAAGGTATTCTTGGCCTTCGTGCGGCTCATGGTGCGCCCAGCGCCATGGCTGCAGGAACTGAATGACTCTTCATTGCCCAGACCGCGAACGATGAAGCTCTTGGCGCCCATCGAGCCTGGAATAATCCCCAGCTCGCCCTTCTTCGCTGACACGGCGCCTTTGCGGGTAATCAGCACGTCTTCACCGTAATGCCGTTCCTTCTGCACGTAGTTGTGATGGCAATTGACCGCTTCGAGCGCGACCTCGAAAGGCTTGTGGATGATCTGCCGCGTGGCCTGAATCACTGCGCGCATCATCAGTTCACGGTTCTGTCTGGCGAAGTCCTGCGCCCAGCCAACCGCCTCCACGTAATCATCAAAATGCTGACTGCCCTCTTCGAAATAGGCCAGGTCACGGTCCGGCAGGTTGGCAATGTGCTGGCGCATATCGGCTTGGGCCATCTGGATGAACAGGTTGCCGATAGCGTTGCCGACGCCACGCGAACCACTGTGCAACATGAACCACACCCGGTTGGCTTCATCCAGGCACACTTCGACGAAGTGATTGCCACTGCCGAGCGTCCCCAAGTGCGCCCGGTTGTTGGTATTGGCCAGTTTCGGATACTTGTCGGTGATCAATTTGAAGCGCGGCTGCAACCCCGCCCAGGCCTGATCGGCTTGCTGCGGAACCTCGTCCCAGGCGCCTTTGTCTCGCCGCGAACGATTCGAACTGCGGCCGTGGGGCACCGCTTGTTCGATTGCAGTACGCAATCCATGCAGGTTGTCTGGCAGATCTGCAGCCGTCAACGACGTACGCGCAGCGATCATGCCGCAACCGATGTCGACGCCCACCGCTGCGGGAATGATCGCGCCGACCGTTGGAATCACACTGCCAATTGTCGAGCCCTTGCCCAAGTGCACATCGGGCATCACCGCCAGATGCTTGAAGATGAACGGCATTTTTGCCGTGTTCATCAACTGTGCGCGGGCTTCGTTTTCAACCGGGACACCTTCGGTCCAGAGTTTGATGGGTTTGCCGTTGGCGACTTCGAGAAGCTGGTAGGTTTGGTCTTTCATATCTTAGTGTCCATGTTCGTTTCCATCAGCATTGCAGCCGCTGTGCCAGCTTTGGATGCGGCCATGGTTGTTTCTGCTATGTTTTTGATTTTATTACCCTTTATTCTCTGATGCGACGAGTCTCGGTAATCTATGGAAGACAAATCAGCCCAGCAAAATTATCATTGCATATCGTCATTTATCTTATGAGATAAGCATGCCCAGCAAACACACGGTCGCCATCGGATTTATCGGAGCCACCCTGGATCGTGTCGGCAAAGGTGCCAGCCGCTGGAATTATTGGCGACCAAGCGTAGGTCTGTGCCAACAAACAGGTCTCCCTATCCATCGGCTTGAATTGATTCACGGCCTCGACGCGCGCGACGTCAGCCTCGCCGAGCGCGTCCGAGCGGACATCCAGCAGATTTCTCCAAGCACCGAAGTGCGCCTGCATCCAATGTCGCTGCGCAACCCTTGGGATTTCGAGGAGGTGTACGGCGCCCTGCACGACTTCACCACTGCGTACAATTTTGACACCGAGCACGAGGATTACCTCGTCCACATCACCACCGGCACCCACGTCGCACAGATCTGCTGGTTCCTGCTCACCGAGGCGCGTTACCTGCCGGCCCGGCTGATCCAGACCTCCCCCGCCAAGCGCAAAAACGATAACGAACCCGCCTGCGGCACTCATGCGCTGATCGATCTCGATCTGTCGCGCTATGATCGGATTGCTTCACGCTTCGCCAGCAAACGTCTCGAAGGCCTGGAATTTCTCAAGTCCGGCATCGCCACGCGCAACCCGGCCTTCAACCGCTCCATTGAGCAGATCGAGCGCGTTGCGCTGCGCTCCAAAGCCCCCATGCTGCTGATCGGCCCGACCGGCGCCGGCAAATCCTTCCTGGCGCGGCGCATCTACGAACTTAAACGCAATCGCCATCAGATGCAGGGACGCTTTGTCGAAGTCAACTGCGCCACTTTGCGTGGCGACGGCGCGATGTCGGCCTTGTTCGGCCACGTCAAAGGCGCCTTCACCGGCGCGCAAAACGCTCGCGATGGCCTGCTGCGCGCCGCCGATGGTGGCATGTTGTTTCTCGATGAAATCGGTGAGCTCGGCGCAGACGAACAAGCGATGCTGTTGAAAGCAATCGAAGAGAAACGCTTCTTCCCGCTGGGCTCGGACAAGGAAGTCGAGAGTGATTTTTTGATCATTGCTGGCACCCACCGCGACCTGCGCAGCCGGGTCGCCGAAGGCGCGTTTCGCGAGGACCTGTACGCTCGGATCAATCTATGGACGTTCGACCTGCCAGGCCTCGCCGGGCGCCGCGAAGACATCGAGCCGAACATCGACTTCGAACTGGAACGCCATGCTCGCGAACAGGGTGAGCGGGTGCGCTTCAATCTGGAAGCACGCCGACGCTACCTGGCCTTCGCCAGCTCACCTGCAGCAGCCTGGCTGGGCAACTTTCGCGAGCTGTCCGCATCGATTACGCGGATGGCGACTTTGGCCGACAGCGGGCGCATCGATGAAGCGCAGGTCGATGATGAGATCGAACGATTGCGATATGCGTGGGGCTTGGCGCATCCCTCTGCGCTATCGACTGAGTTGCCAGGAGATGGCGAGAGCATGGACTTGTTCGATCGCTTGCAGTTGAAGGCTGTCATTGAGGTGTGCCAGAAGGCGGACAGCCTGTCGGATGCCGGCCGACAGTTATTCGGGGTTTCCCGGCAGGCCAAGGCGCAACCCAATGATGCCGATCGCTTGAGGAAGTATCTGGGGCGGTTCGGGCTTGAATGGGGTGAGGTAGTTGGCGCGAAGTAACGCTGTATTCCTGCTTATGCGGCGCTAATGACTACTGTAGAAAAAATGAATTAGCCGCCTGATCTCTCGGTCAAGAATTATGAACGCAGTAAATCTGACGAGGTGACAGCAATGACTATCCAGGCAGAGACACTCGTACAACTGACCGAAGCGCTTCAAGAGCGCGGCATGAAGATGGTTTCAGATGTTCATTTCACTCGCGCGCCGTACCGATACAACCACCGCTGGATCTGCATAGTCGAGTAAACACGCTTGTTGCCGGCGCCTGGATCGATCATTCAGGTGCCGGCGCCGCTCGGCTTCGCCCTTAAAACCCAGATAACCGTCCCCACATAAATCTCGGCTACGTTGGGAGAGGATTCGGTGGCAATAAAAAACCCGGCGCGATGGCCGGGTCTCGTACACGAAATAATTCGATGCGCCTATTTTGCGCCGCCGTTATCGCGACCGGTCTGGGCATCTTGATCTGAACCAGGATTGCCGGGTGGCGGATTCCAGTCCTCTGGTCGTTCGTCGGTACCCTGCTTTGGCTCAGAATCAGCTTGCTCCAAGCCGGAATCATGGCCCTCGCCAGTGTCAGGGTTTTGCTCACTTGGTCCCGGATATGACGCTTCAGGGCCATTGTTGTCGTCGATCATCATTCTCTCCCATCAGTGGCGCAGGGGCTGCGCTTAATAAGTGAGAGGAGATCGGCGCACAGAGAGTGCTATTTGCTCGACGAGCGGACATTCTGACCAACCCAAACACTTGGTAGTGCGAGTCGCAGGCGTGATCGAGCAGCCCCGCGCATCTCAAACACATGAAAAAGGCCAATGCTGTGAACATTGGCCTAAGTCATTGAAAAATATGGTCGGGACGGAGTGATTCGAACACTCGACCCCTAGCACCCCATGCTAGTGCGCTACCGGACTGCGCTACGCCCCGACTGATGTTGCATCTCGCTCTTCACCTCGAAGAGCGCTCAAGAATATATCGCAAGCGTTTGAAAACTGGAAGTATTCAAACGCCGCTTTTTATTTCTTGAGCACCACCAGGACATCTTCCAATTCGGCAATCATCTGACGAATCATCTGTTTGTACTGGGTGGTATCGTCTTTGGCTTCGTCGCCGGACAGACGCAGACGTGCGCCGCCGATGGTGAAACCCTGATCGTAAAGGAGCGCGCGGATCTGCCGGATCATCAGCACGTCCTGGCGCTGATAATACCGGCGATTCCCGCGGCGTTTGACGGGGTTGAGCTGAGGAAACTCCTGCTCCCAGTAGCGCAGCACGTGTGGCTTTACGGCACACAGCTCGCTGACTTCACCAATGGTGAAGTAGCGTTTGCCCGGGATGACGGGTAGTTCGTCGTTATGACTTGGTTCCAGCATAAGCCTCAACTCGGGCCTTCAACTTCTGCCCTGGACGAAAGGTGACCACACGGCGAGCCGTGATCGGGATTTCTTCCCCCGTTTTCGGGTTGCGGCCAGGCCGCTGGCGTTTGTCCCGAAGGTCGAAATTGCCGAAACCGGACAATTTGACCTGCTCATTGTCTTCAAGAGCGTGCCTGATTTCCTCGAAAAACAGTTCTACCAATTCCTTGGCTTCCCGCTTGTTCAGGCCCAGCTCTTCATACAGACGTTCCGCCATCTCAGCTTTCGTCAAAGCCCCCATACGTCACTTCCTTAACGTGGCGTTCAACCTTTGTTCGAGCGAGGTGAGGATATTTTGCGTCGTCGAATTCACCTCATCGTCATTAAGAGTGCGCGATGGATGCTGCCAGGTCAAGCCAACTGCAAGGCTTTTTCTATCAGGATCAATACCTTTACCTTGATACACGTCAAACAGCCTGAGCTCTGTGAGCCATTCGCCTGCATTTTCACGGATTACGTCCAGCACAGCCGAGGCCGCGACGTCTTTGTGCGCGATCAGTGCAAGGTCACGACGCACTTCAGGAAAGCGCGACAACTCGTGGAATTTCGGCATTTTACCGAGCGCCACTTCCGCCAGAACCAGCTCGAAGACGAACACCGGACGATCCAGCCCCAGCGCCTTTGACAGCTCAGGGTGAATTGCACCGATATAGCCTACCTCGCGACCTTCACGCTCGATGCGCGAGGTCTGACCCGGATGCAGCGCCGGGTGCTTACCCGGAGCAAAGGTGAACGAATCCAGGGCACCAGCGAAACCCAGTACCGCTTCCACGTCAGCCTTTACGTCGAAGAAGTCGACGGTATCCCGACCCTGCGCCCAGCCTTCCGGCAAGCGACTCCCGCAAACAACCCCGGACAGCATAGGCTCTTGCTTCAAGCCCTCAAGCTGACCGACGAAGCGCAGGCCGCTCTCGAACAGACGCACGCGATCCTGCTGACGGTTGAGGTTGTGCTGCAACGCCTTGACCAGGCCAGGCCACAGCGACGAACGCATGGCCGCCATGTCATTGGAGATAGGGTTGGCCAGCAACAGCGGCTCGACGCCTGGATTGAACAGTTCGAACTGACGCGGATCGATGAAGCTGTAAGTGATCGCTTCCTGATAACCACGAGCAACCAGCAGACGACGCAACTCAGGCAGATCACTACGCGCTTCGGCCTTGGCTTGTGGCGCCAGACGCGCTTGCGGGTAGCGAACCGGCAGACGGTTGTAACCGTACAGGCGAGCCAGCTCTTCGATCAGGTCGACTTCCAGACTGATATCAAAGCGGTGGCTTGGAACTTCAACGTGCCATTGCCCTTCGCCCTCAGCGGTGATGTTCAGGCCCAAGGCACTGAGCAGACGCTCGACCTGTGCCGAATCCATCTCCATGCCAAGCATCTGCGCGATGCGCTGAGCGCGCAGAGTGATCGGTGCAATCGATGGCAGATGTTGCTCGCTGACGGTCTCGATGATCGGACCCGCTTCGCCGCCAGTGATTTCCAGCAGCAGGCCAGTGGCGCGCTCCATGGCTTCACGTGCCAGCTGCCAGTCAACACCACGCTCGTAGCGATGCGAAGCGTCGGTATGCAAGCCGTAAGAACGTGCCTTGCCGGCAACCGCAATCTGATCGAAGAACGCAGATTCGAGGAACACATCACGGGTGGTCGCGGAAACACCGCTGTGCTCGCCACCCATGACACCGGCGATCGCCAGTGCACGAGTGTGGTCAGCGATGACCAGCGTATCGCTACGCAGGCTGACTTCCTGACCATCAAGCAGAACCAGCTTCTCACCCTCTTCAGCCATGCGCACACGAATGCCGCCATTGATTTCGGCGAGATCGAAAGCGTGCAGTGGCTGGCCGAGCTCGAGCATCACGTAGTTGGTGATGTCGACGGCAGCGTCGATGCTGCGCACGTCAGCGCGACGCAGACGTTCAACCATCCACAGCGGAGTTGGCTTGGACAGGTCGACGTTACGGATGACCCGACCCAAGTAACGTGGGCAGGCAGCTGGGGCCAGCACCTCGACCGAACGGACTTCGTCGTGTACCGCTGCAACCGCAGCCACCACAGGACGGGTTACCGGCACGGCGTACAGCGCGCCGACTTCACGAGCCAGACCGGCCAGGGACAGGCAGTCACCACGGTTCGGGGTCAGGTCAACCTCGATGCTGGCGTCTTCCAGATCCAGATACACACGGAAATCTTCGCCCACCGGCGCATCGGCCGGCAGCTCCATCAGACCGTCGTTGCCCTCACCAACCTGCAATTCGGCTTGCGAGCACAGCATGCCGTTCGACTCGACGCCACGCAGCTTGGCTTTCTTGATCTTGAAGTCGCCCGGCAGTTCGGCACCGATCATGGCGAATGGAATCTTCAGGCCCGGGCGCACGTTTGGCGCTCCGCACACGACCTGGAAGGTTTCCGCGCCATTGCTGACCTGGCATACGCGCAACTTGTCGGCGTCCGGATGCTGCTCGGTGCTCAGCACCTCACCCACCACCACACCACTGAATACGCCGGCGGCCGGAGTAACGCTATCGACCTCAAGACCGGCCATCGACAGACGGGCAACCAGCTCGTCGCGATCTACCTGCGGGCTGACCCAGCCACGCAGCCATTGTTCACTGAATTTCATCCTGCTCTCCTAAGAATTCGTTACGACTAGCGAAATTGCGCGAGGAACCGCAAGTCGTTGTCGAAGAACAGACGCAAGTCGTTCACGCCGTAACGGAGCATGGCCAGACGCTCGACGCCCATGCCGAAGGCAAAGCCGGAGAACTCTTCCGGGTCGATGCCGGACATGCGCAGCACGTTCGGGTGAACCATGCCGCAGCCCATCACTTCCAGCCAGCCGGTCTGCTTGCAGACGCGGCAGCCTTTGCCACTGCACATCACGCATTCCATATCGACTTCAGCGGATGGCTCGGTGAACGGGAAGTACGAAGGACGGAAACGCACGGCCAGTTCTTTCTCGAAGAACACCCGCAGGAATTCTTCGATGGTGCCTTTGAGATCGGCAAAATTGATATCGCGATCAACCAGCAGGCCTTCGACCTGGTGGAACATCGGCGAGTGGGTGATATCGGAGTCGCTGCGATACACACGGCCCGGGCAGACGATGCGGATCGGCGGCTGCTTGGACTCCATGGTGCGGACCTGTACCGGCGAGGTATGGGTGCGCAGCAACATGTTGGCATTGAAATAAAAGGTGTCATGCATCGACCGGGCCGGGTGATGGCCTGGGATGTTGAGCGCTTCAAAGTTGTGGTAGTCGTCTTCGACCTCTGGGCCTTCGGCAATGCCGTAGCCAATGCGGGTGAAGAACTGCTCAACGCGCTCCAGAGTCCGGGTGACCGGATGCAGACCGCCAGAGGTCTGGCCACGGCCCGGCAACGTCACGTCGATGGATTCGGCAGACAGTTTGGCAGCCAGCTCGGCTTCTTCAAACAATGCCATGCGCGCATTGAGAACGCCTGTAACACGTTCCTTGGCAACGTTGATCAGCGCACCGACTTGCGGACGCTCTTCGGCCGGCAGATTACCCAGGGTCTTCATCACCTGAGTCAATTCGCCCTTCTTGCCAAGGTATTGAACCCGGATTTGTTCCAGGGCATTGATATCTTCAGCGCTTTGCACAGCCTCTAGTGCTTGAGAGACCAGCGCATCCAGGTTTTCCATGTACAGACTCCAGATACAAAATAGGGGAAGAGCTTGAAGGCTCTTCCCCTATTTATGACGTTTAACACCTGGCCCCACAGAGGTGAGGCCGGGTGACTGTCGGGGGTACTTAAGCCAAGGTGGCTTTAGCTTTCTCGACAATCGCAGCAAACGCCGCTTTTTCGTTCACTGCCAGATCAGCCAGAACCTTGCGGTCGATCTCGATGGACGCTTTTTTCAGGCCAGCGATGAAACGGCTGTAGGACAGACCGTTAACACGAGCACCAGCGTTGATACGAGCGATCCACAGAGCGCGGAACTGACGTTTTTTCTGACGACGGTCACGGTAGGCGTATTGGCCTGCCTTGATTACCGCTTGCTTGGCAACACGGAATACGCGGGAGCGTGCGCCGTAGTAGCCTTTAGCAAGTTTCAGAATTTTTTTGTGACGCTTACGGGCAATGACGCCACGCTTTACACGAGCCATGAGTTACTTCCTCTATTCTTGACTAAATTAACGAAGGCGCAGCATGCGCTCGACTTTTGCCACGTCAGACGGATGCAGCAAGCTGCTACCGCGCAGTTGACGCTTACGCTTGGTCGACATTTTAGTCAGGATGTGGCTCTTGAAAGCGTGCTTGTGCTTGATGCCGTTAGCAGTTTTCAGAAACCGCTTGGCAGCACCACTTTTGGTTTTCATTTTTGGCATGTTCGGATACTCCGCATTCAGTTGATAAACATAATCAGAAGGCCTGCCGTGCCCTGTTGATTACTTCTTCTTTTTCGGGGCGATGACCATGATCAGCTGGCGTCCTTCCATCTTAGGATGCTGTTCGACCGAACCGTACTCGAGCAGGTCTTGTTCAACCCGCTTGAGGAGTTCCATCCCCAGCTCCTGGTGGGCCATCTCACGGCCGCGGAATCGCAAGGATACCTTGGCCCTGTCCCCGTCACTCAGGAAACGTACCAGGTTGCGCAGTTTTACCTGGTAATCCCCTTCCTCCGTCCCTGGACGAAACTTGATTTCTTTAACCTGAATCTGCTTCTGGTTTTTCTTCGCCGCAGCAATCTGCTTCTTCTTCTCGAAGATCGATTTGCCGTAGTCCATCACCCGGCAAACAGGCGGGACTGCATCTGCGGAGATTTCCACCAGATCAAGCTTTGCTTCTTCAGCGATACGAAGCGCTTCATCAATCGAGACGATGCCAATCTGCTCGCCATCAGCGCCAATTAACCGAACCTCGCGTGCCGAGATATTCTCGTTGATCGGGGCTTTCGGTGCAGCTCGTTTATCTTGTCTCATTTCACGCTTAATAATAATTACTCCGAATCTGGGCGACCACGCCGGGAAACCGCTTGCGCGAGAAACTCAGCGAACTGGGCGACGGGCATCGAGCCCAGGTCAGCACCTTCACGAGTACGCACAGCGACAGTCTGCATCTCGACTTCCTTATCTCCGATAACCAAAAGATAGGGAACCTTGAGCAAAGTATGCTCGCGGATTTTAAAGCCGATCTTTTCATTTCTCAAGTCGGACTTGGCACGAAATCCGCTTTCGTTGAGAGTTTTTTCAACCTCTGCAACAAAATCTGCCTGTTTATCAGTGATATTCATGATCACCGCCTGGGTTGGCGCGAGCCACGCAGGGAAGGCACCTTCGTAGTGCTCGATCAGAATCCCGACGAAACGCTCGAACGAACCGAGGATCGCGCGGTGCAACATCACTGGGTGTTTGCGGCTGTTGTCTTCGGAGACGTATTCAGCGCCCAAACGGACAGGCAGGTTAAAATCGAGCTGCAAGGTACCACACTGCCAGACTCGACCGAGACAATCTTTCAGCGAGAACTCGATCTTCGGCCCGTAGAAAGCACCCTCGCCCGGCTGCAGATCGTACGGCAGGCCAGCAGAATCAAGGGCTGCAGCCAATGCTGCTTCAGCGCGATCCCACAGCTCATCGGAGCCGACACGTTTTTCCGGACGAGTGGACAGCTTCATCTCGACTTCGGTAAAGCCGAAATCGCGATAGACGTCCATGGTCAGTTTGATGAACGCAGCGGACTCGACCTGCATCTGCTCTTCGGTGCAGAAAATGTGCGCGTCGTCCTGGGTGAACGCTCGCACACGCATGATGCCGTGCAACGCACCCGACGGTTCGTTACGGTGGCAGGCACCGAACTCGGCCAGACGCATCGGCAACTCACGGTAGCTTTTCAGGCCCTGATTGAACACCTGCACATGGCACGGGCAGTTCATCGGCTTGATGGCGTAGTCGCGGTTTTCCGACTGAGTGGTGAACATGTTGTCGGCGTAGTTGGCCCAGTGCCCGGATTTCTCCCACAGGCTGCGGTCGACGACTTGAGGAGTCTTGATCTCAAGGTAGCCGTTGTCGCGCTGGATCTTGCGCATGTACTGCTCGAGCACCTGATACAAAGTCCAGCCATTCGGGTGCCAGAACACCATGCCCGGCGACTCTTCCTGAGTGTGGAACAGGCCCAGGCGCTTGCCGATCTTGCGGTGATCGCGCTTCTCGGCTTCTTCGATGCGCTGGATGTATGCCGCCAGTTGCTTCTTGTCGGCCCAGGCAGTGCCGTAAACGCGCTGCAACTGCTCGTTCTTGGCGTCGCCACGCCAGTAGGCGCCCGACAGCTTGGTCAGCTTGAAGGATTTCAGGAAACGCGTGTTCGGCACGTGCGGACCGCGGCACATGTCAACGTATTCTTCGTGATAGTACAGACCCATGGCCTGCTCGTTCGGCATGTCTTCGACCAGGCGCAGCTTGTAGTCTTCGCCACGGGCCTTGAACACTTCGATCACTTCGGCGCGCGGAGTGACTTTCTTGATGACGTCGTAATCCTTCTCGATCAGCTGCTGCATGCGCTGTTCGATGGCCGCCATGTCTTCCGGCGTAAATGGACGCTCGTAGGCGATGTCGTAATAGAAGCCTTCGTCGATGACCGGGCCGATGACCATCTTCGCGGTCGGGTACAGCTGTTTGACCGCGTGGCCAACCAGGTGCGCGCAAGAGTGGCGAATGATCTCCAGCCCCTCTTCATCCTTTGGCGTAATGATTTGCAGGGTCGCGTCGCTGCTGATGATGTCGCTGGCGTCGACCAGTTGGCCATTGACCTTGCCGGCGAGCGTGGCCTTGGCCAGACCTGCACCAATGGATGCGGCGACCTCGGCTACGGAAACCGGGTGATCGAATGAACGTTGACTGCCGTCGGGAAGAGTAATAGTTGGCATGGCGCCTCCTCTCCTAGTGGTGACCCCTACCAAAGGTCACGTGGGTTGGGATGAGCCAGTACAAGATCCGATCCAGGCCATTCAATGACGAACGCCTGCCTTACAGCGGCAGGAGCCTTGCGGCCAACCGGAAAACCGAACCAGAGTGACTGGGATTCAAATCGGAAAAAATCGCACGCCGACCGCTTCGGGACTGAAGGTCATCCGAAGCCTGAGAACGCTTGAGCCCGGCATGCTAGCACAGATGAGCGGTCGCTCACGCCCTGATTTGGCAGAAGGCGAAATGTCCGATTTTATGCCAGAGTGCTGAACTTGATCGGCCCTTGCGCCCTCAGATAACAAGACATTGACCCACAAGGAGCATCCTCGCATGCGTCTGAAAAGCTTATTCGCCGTCGTCGCCCCCGTCGTCCTGCTGCTGCCACTGAGCGCCCATGCCGACTGGCCGAAAGGCGAGCGCGAAAAGTACATGGCCCAGTGCACTCAGGCTGCGACCCAGCAAATCGGTGCTGCTGCGGCGAAGTCCCACTGCGCTTGCGGAGCTGACGCCATCAAGTCCTATCCGGCCAGCGACATTCAGGCGCTGATGGACAACAAGGCGACTCCTGAATTGCAACAGAAAGCCCTTGGCCAGATCGCCAAATGCAAGGCAAATACCGCCCCGAAAAAATAAGAAAACCGGGTATTAATATCGGCTGAAAGGCGGAAAAAAGTGCTGGAAATGAGCCTTTTCAGACGATTTATGCAGGTTTTACAGGTTTTTTTATCGTCTTTACGTTTCGCTGAAAGCCTTTCAAACCGGGGCTTTCAGCAGAAACGGGTGGTAAAGAAAACACGACTGATTGGCAAACAGCACGTCCGGGGGGCTCCCAAAGCGAACATTTCGACTATGATACCCGGGTGTGCCCAGTTGGCCTGAGCAGCACAGTACTACTGAAAATATATGTTTCTTGGAGATACACCATGTCTAATCGCCAAACCGGCACCGTTAAATGGTTCAACGATGAAAAAGGCTTCGGCTTCATCACTCCTCAAGGTGGCGGTGACGACCTGTTCGTACACTTCAAAGCTATCGAATCCGACGGTTTCAAAAGCCTGAAAGAAGGCCAGACCGTCTCTTTCGTGGCTGAGAAAGGCCAAAAGGGTATGCAAGCTGCACAGGTTCGCCCAGAGTAATTTCTCGGCGCACTAAAAAAACCCCGTCCAAGTGACGGGGTTTTTTATGTCTTGAACAAAGTGTTCAGCCGCAATTGACGCGGGTAACCACCAGGTTGTTGTCGGTGTTCAGGTTCAGGCGATCGGAGCGGTATTCCAGGGTGATCATGTCGTTTGGCTTGAGAAAGCGCGCATTTTGCGCCCCAGCCTTGGCACGTGCCTGATCCAGCAATTCAGGGGATGCCTTCTTGCCGATGGCGAATTGCGCTGCCGATGCTTCGCAGCGGCTGTTTCCCGATTCAGCAGCCACGGGTTCCTTTGCCGACTCGCTGGAGGTTGTGCTGCAACCAGCCAACAGCGCAGCGGCCATAAGTGCACCCAGTGTCGCGAACTTCAAAGGCATGAAGCCTCCTTGTTTTCAAATGTTTAAGCAGAGATCGTGCGACCGCCAATGCGGCGTTTGGTTTCAAGGCTCAAGCCATGCCCTGCCCCACGAGCGGAAAAATGCCGAGTGTGCCTGAGCTGCGCGCGGCGACTCATCAAACAATCGTGACTGAATATTAACGACCTCAATAAACGTCGATGTAGTCATACGGCGGATTCGGCCAGTTGTCCTTGAGCGCGTTGAAAATCTGCATCACCCAGACTTCATCGCTGGCTGCGACGTTCCCCACATAGCCGGAGCCCTTTGCCCAGGTTTCCAGGCGAAACAGCAGACCGTCGATATCCTGCCCACCGGTCACGGTTGACAGATAGGCGATGCCGTCTTTGGTTACGCGCAATTGGTTGTGTACGTCGTCACTGGCCGAGGCGAGCAATTGGCGCACTGCATCGAGTGTGAGGCCGTCAGGGCTATTCAGATCGATCTGCACAACAGGGTCCTTGGTAAGCCGGAGGAGACCAAGTGTCGCATAGCGCTCCGCTCATGCCTAAGTCGCAGTGCCAAACGCCGCGCAAAATGGTTAACTCGAAAAACAGACACCCTGACCTTTCGAGCCTCCCATGACCAGTGTAAGCATCGACGCCGCCATCAACGCCAAATGGGCCGAAGGACACAGCTCTTACAGCCCCGGCACGACGGAAGAATTGGCGCTGATCGGCATTGATTTACTGGTCAAGGAGCTGGGGATAGAAGCGGCGCAGCATTTTATCAATCAGGTATTCGAACGCTATCCGATCGGCCAGGCCGAACAGCCGCAGTGAAAACCCGCAGGCAAACTGCCTGCGGGTTGACGACTTATTTCAGGCGTTTCAGGCGCTCGGTCAGCAGATCAAAGAATCCCTGGGCGTCGCCATTTTCGACCCAGAATGCATTCTTCGGTGCTTTCAGGCCGTCATACCAGTCAACGATGGTCTGGCCGAATGTCGGTCCTTCACGGCTATCCACCACGACGTTGACCGCCCGACCGGTAAACAACTCAGGCTTGAGCAGATACGCCACAACGGTGGCGTCATGCACCGGGCCGCCGGGAATGCCGTAGTGCTCCATATCGCCCTTGATGTATTCGTTGAGAATGTCGCCGACGATCTTGCTCGCATTGTTGTTCAGCGCCGCGATCTGCTTCAGGCGCGCGTCACTGGTCAAGATCTTGTGGGTTACGTCCAGCGGCAGATAGGTGAGTTTCACCCCGCTCTTGAGCACCACCTCGGCAGCCTGCGGATCAGCGAACAGGTTGAATTCAGCCACAGGGGTGATGTTGCCACCGTTGAAATGCGCCCCGCCCATGATCACCACTTCCTTGATGCCCTGAACGATCTCCGGTTCATGGATCAACGCCAGAGCCAGGTTGGTCTGCGGGCCGAGCATGGCGATGGTGATGCTGTGGGGTTTGGCGGACTTAAGGGTATCGATCAGATAATTGACCGCATTTCCTTTCGCCAGGCCTTTCTTCGGCTCGTGAACCGTCACGCCCGACAAGCCTTCCTTGCCATGAATATTCTCGGCGTAAATCGGCGTGCGCATCAGTGGCTTCGGTGCGCCAGCGTAAACCGGCACGTCTTCGCGCCCTGCCCATTCGCGAGCCAGCCGCGCGTTACGCGAAGTCTTGTCCAGGCGCACGTTGCCAGCGACGGTGGTCAAGGCTCGGATATTCAACTCATCCGGCGAAGCGAGGGCAAAGAGCAAGGCGACCACGTCGTCAGCGCCCGGATCGGTGTCGATGATCAGGTCGATCTTTTCCGCCGCCTGAGCGCCGGTCGCAGTTATCACGGACAAAAGCAGCAGACCCCGAAGCAGTTGATGGAGTTTTTCAGCATAGCGTTGCATAGCGCATTCCTTGTGCAGGTGAAATCGGAAATCAGAATGTAACTCCGGCGACCAGAACGATGTTGCAGTACGGCTGACATTCTCCTGTACGAATGATCGCCCTGGCTTGTCGGCTCAGTACCTTGAACTGCTCGTGAGTGAGCAGATCCCTACGGCCCAGCGCGCCCTCTTCGTTCATCGCGTCCAGATCGGCCAGCGCCGAGGGCTGCTTATCGAAGATCTCTCTGGCCAGCACATGGCTTTCCACCTGCATCTCGCTGAGTACGACTTTCAGCGTGCTGACGAAATCAGGGATGCCAGGGGTCAGCGCCAGATCAATCAGCTCGACACCCGGCGGCACGGGCAAACCGGCGTCGCCGATCACGACCATGTCACCGTGGCCAAGCGAAGCGATCAGTCGCGACAGCGCGACGTTGAGTAATGGAGTCTTTTTCATGCGGGTCTGAACGCCTGTACTTCGGACATGGTTGGAATCGACGGTTGTGCACCGGCGCGGGTAACCGACAGTGCAGCGGCGATCTGACCGTAGCGGATCGCCTCGTCCTCGGATTTGCCATCGGCCAGCGCTGCGGCGAAACCGCCGACAAAGGTGTCGCCTGCGGCCGTGGTATCGACCGCCTTCACGGTCGGCGCGGGGAAGTGTTCGAAGCCCTTGCCATTGGCGAACAACGAACCCTGCGCGCCCAACGTGACAATGACTTTACCGGCGCCCATGGCAATCAATTGAGTGGCAGCCGTTTCTGCCGACTGCAACGAGTCGACAGCGAGCCCGCTCAACGCGGCGGCTTCGCTCTCGTTAGGAATCAGATAGTCGATCGCCGCGAACCAGTCTGCCGGCAAAGGACGGCTCGCCGGCGCCGGATTGAGGATGACGGTCTTGCCCAGTTCACGTGCACGCTTGAGCGCATGCCCGACCGTCGCATCGGGAATCTCGAGCTGACAGATCACCACATCGGCGGCTTGCAAAACCGCATCAAAACGGTCAATTACTGCTTCCGTCATTGCGCCGTTGGCACCGGCGACAATCACAATGGCGTTCTGGCTGTTGTCATCCACCACAATCAGCGCCACGCCACTGGAATCTTCTACGACGCTGACAGCCTGGCAGTCGATGTGCTCGGCGAGCAAGGCATCGCGCAATCGCACACCGTAGTCGTCATTTCCCACACAACCGATCATCGCCACCTGCGCGCCCAGACGAGCAGCGGCAACTGCCTGATTGGCGCCCTTGCCGCCCGACACAGTGGCAAAGGAATGACCGATCAGCGTTTCACCGCCGCGCGGCAGCCGTGGCGCCCGGGTGACCAGGTCCATGTTCAGGCTGCCTATTACCACTACATTTGCTGGCATACATCACTACTCATCAATTCGGTTTCAGCGATATTCGGTGAACACGCCGGACAGCGGCGCGGTCGATTCGCGCAGGACAATACTCGGGGTCACGATGCGTTGATCAGTGCCCGATTCCGGCGCAGCAATTCTGCGCAACAGCACTTCGGCGGCCATCTCGCCCAGTTGCAGGATCGACTGGCCGACCGTGGTCAGCGCCGGATAGACATAACGACTCATCTGAATGTCATCGAAGCCGATCACCGACAGCTCGGCCGGCACTCGCACGTTACGTTCGGCCGCCGCACGCAGCACACCGATACCAATCATGTCGTTGCCGGCAAAAATCGCACTGGGCGGATGGCTTTCAAGCAGCCGGGCAGCGGCGTTGTAACCGCCGGTGCTGGTGAAGTCGCTTTCCAGCATGCGCTCTTCGCGCACCTCGATTCCCGCCTCTTGCAGCGCTCGGCAATAACCGGCCTGACGCATTTGCGCCACGCTGGTACTGGCCGGACCGCCGATCGTGGCGATGTCGCGATGCCCCAACTCGAGCAGATGACGGGTTGCCAGATAAGCGCCGTATTCGTGGTCGATGCGCACCAGATCGGCATTTACACCTTCCAGGCCCCGGTCGACGATGACCATCGGCGTCTTCACGCCCGCCAGCCCTTGCGCCAGACCGCTGTCACCGCCGGCGGAGGCGACGATCAAACCGTCGATGCGCTTTTCCAGCAACACACGCAAATAGCTGCGCTGCTTGTCCGGGTTGTCGTCGGAGTTACAGAGGATCACGCAATAGCCGTTGCGCTCGCAGTAATCCTCGATTCCGCGCGCCAATTCAGCGAAGTACGGGTTGAGGCTGTTAGGCACCAGCAGGCCGATGGTCGCCGTAGTCTTGGCTTTCAGCGAGCGCGCCACGGCACTTGGCACGTAGTCGAGGCTCTTGATCGCCGCCTCGACTTTGCGCCGCACTTCCTGACTGACCGGGCGGGTGTTGTTCACCACGTGCGACACGGTGGTGTAGGAAATGCCCGCGAGCGCCGCTACATCCTTGATCGTTGCCATGGTTCAGCCCCGGCGACTGGCGCGTTGACTGCGATAGGTGTCGAGCACCACAGCGATAACGATTACCGCACCGGTGATGATGCGCTTGGTCGGCTCCGTCGCACCAATCTGCGCGAGACCGGCCGCGAGCACGGAAATGATCAACACACCAAAGAAAGTGCTGATCACCGAACCGCGCCCGCCCATCAGGCTGGTACCGCCGATAACCACCGCCGCGATCACTTGCAGTTCCAGGCCCGAACCTGCGTTCGGGTCAGCCGCCTCCAGACGCGAAATCTGAAACAGAGCGGCAATGCCCGCCAGCAGGCCCATAAGGCTGAACACCAGAATCTTGTAGGGCTTGGGATTGATCCCGGCCAGCCGAACCGCCTCTTCGTTGGTGCCGATGCCGATCAGGTAGCGGCCGAAAACAGTGCGGGTCAAAACTGCCTGCGCGATGAAGATCACCAGCAAAGCGATGATGAACGAGGGTGAAATACCGAACGCGATCGGATTCGACAGCCAGGCGAACGCATCGCCGATGTACGCAGTCCGCGACCCGGTCATCTGATACGCCACACCGCGGGCCATTTCCAGCACGCCGAGGGAGACGATGAACGACGGAATCCGCCAGGCCACGGTGATCGAGCCAGTGATGGTGCCGGCCAGAGCCGCCACCGCCATGCCGAGCAGCGCCGCTGGCAAAACGCTCCAGCCCCAGCCGAGAATCGCAACGCTGACCGTCGATGCGGCCAACGCCAGCACCGAGCCGACGGACAAATCGATGCCGCCGATGATCAGCACAAAGGTCATGCCCACGGCCAGCACCATCAGGTCGGGAATCTGGTTGGCCAGGGTGCTGAAGGTGTTGTACGAGAGGAAATGGCTGCTCAGGACCGAGAACAGCGCAATCATCGCCAGCAAGGCACCGGCCAGGCCCAGATAAGTACCCAGGCCAAAGAAATTGCCACTACGTTTACTGGCAGAAGATGCAGTTTTCATGGGAGATCCCTAGGCGCCGCTTCATTGAGCAACGCATCACGTTTCTGGTAGCCGGCGAAAGCGGCGGCAAGCAAATCATCCTGGGTCCAGCTGTCGCGCTCGAAGGTGTCGATCAGACGTCCCGCCGAGAGCACGCCGATCCGGTCGCAGATCAGCATCAACTCACGCAAGTCACTGGACACCACGACCAATGCCTTGCCCTGGCGGGTCAACTCGCCGAGCAAACCGTAAATGTCGAACTTGGCGCCGACATCAATCCCGCGAGTCGGCTCGTCGAACAGCAGCACCGAACAGTCGCGCTCCAGCCAGCGGCCGATCACGACCTTCTGCTGATTGCCGCCGGACAGTTCCGAGACCAGCTGCGTCGGGCTAGAACTACGGATACGCATGGCTTCGATCTGACGCTGCGCCAGTGAGATTTCGTCGCCGTTGTTGACGAAACCACCACTGGAGATTTCCGGCATGTTGCCCAAGGCGATGTTGGCGCTGATTGACTGACTGAGCAGCAGCCCTTCGCCCTTGCGATCCTCGGTGATCAACGCGATGCCATTGCGTACGGCATCGACTGGCGAGCGGACACTCACGACCTTGGCCGGGGAGCCGAGCGCGATGGTGCCGCTGTCGGCAGCATCGGCACCGAATATCAGCCGCAGCAATTCCGTGCGCCCTGCCCCGATCAATCCGGAAATGCCGAAAATCTCCCCGGCACGCACTTCGAAGGAGACGTCGCGGACTTTGTCCGAACGCGTCAGGCCGTTGACCGTCAGCGCCGGAGCGCCGATCTTGCGCGGCCCCATGTCGATGTGTTCACCCAGTTCGCGACCGACCATCAAGGTGACCAGTTGCTCGCTGTTGTAGTTGGCCATCGGCTCGACGCAGACCAGATTGCCGTCACGCAGCACGGCAATACGCTGGGCCACCCGCGCCAGTTCTTCGAGACGATGAGAGATATAGATGATGGAAACGCCGCGAGCCTGCAATCGGGTGATCTGCTCGAAGAGCATTTCGACTTCGCGCGCCGTGAGCATCGCGGTCGGCTCATCAAGGATCAGCACGTGGCAATCGCCAATCAGGTTGCGCGCGATTTCGACCATCTGTTGATGACCGATACCCAACTCGCCAACCAGTGTGTCCGGGTCGATCGCATCGAGGCCGACCTGCGCCATGGCTTCGATGGCCGCCTTGCGCAACTGCTTGCGACTGATCCAGCCAGCGCTGCTCGGCAGATTATCCAGAAACAGGTTTTCCGCCACCGACAGCGTCGGCAACAGATTGAGTTCTTGCATGACCATGCGCACGCCAAGCTCTTCGGCCTGGGTACGGCTGCCAGGGCGGTAGTCCTTGCCCTGGAATTGCATCTGGCCGGTACTGGGCGTGACCAGACCACCAATGATCTTCGACAGGGTACTTTTGCCGGCACCATTTTCGCCGGTCAGCGCCAGTACTTCACCGCGCATCAGCGTCAGATCGATGCCGGTAAGCACCGGTTGCGCATAGGTCTTGCCGATACCGCTGACCGAGAGGACAGCGTTCGGGGCGGAAACTGACATAGAAATCTCCATGCGCTCGCCCGGACGGACGAGCGCCGTTGTGTCGCCAGATGACTTACTGGGTGACCAGCTCGACCGGTGTTTCGATCACGCCGTTGGCACCGCTGTCGACTTTCTCGCCTTTGATGATCTTCAGTGCGGTTTCGATGCCGAACACGGCTTGCTTGGCTGCAAACTGGTCAGCCGTCGCCAGCACACGACCGTCCTTGAGCATTGGCTTGATCGCATTGATGTTGTCGTAACCGACGACTTTTACCTGCCCTGCCTTGCCAGCGGCACGGACTGCGGAAACGGCACCGACTGCCATGCTGTCGTTACCGGCCAGCAGCGCTTTGACATCCGGGTATTCACTGAGGATCGAAGCCGCAACCTTGTTGCCCTTGTCGATTTCCCAGTCACCGGACTGCAGCGAGACCACTTTGATCTGCGCGGCTTCCATCGCGTCCTTGAAACCGGCCGTGCGCGCCTGCGCGTTGGTGGTGGTGGACACGCCTTCGATGATGCCGACCTCGTCGCCCGCCTTCAGTTGCTTGGCCAGATATTCGCCAACCAGACGTGCACCCTTGCGGTTGTCCGGACCTACGAACGGCACGTTGATGTTTTTGCTTTTGACCACGGCGGGATCGAGCTGGTTGTCGATGTTGATCACCGTGATACCGGCGTCTACGGCCTTCTTGATCACCGGCACCATGGCCTTGGAGTCAGAAGGCGCGATCACCAGTGCATTCACCTTGGCCAGGATCATCTGTTCGACGATGCGAGTCTGGCCAGCGGTGTCGGTTTCGTCTTTGATACCGTTGGAGATCAGATCGAAATCGGCGGAGTGTTCTTTCTGGTAGGCCTTGGCGCCGTCTTCCATGGTCAGGAAGAATTCGTTGGCCAAAGATTTCATGACCAGCGCGACTTTGGGCTTTTCTGCAGATTCGGCGAACGCCGAGGAGACAGGTAGTGCGGCGGCTGTGGTAGCCAGCATAGCGACAGCAAGAAGACGTGCGGCGAAGGGCAGCTTCATGGGTTCACTCCGATCTTATGATTATTGTGAGCAACGTTTGCGCTGACGTAAGCTACGTCACGGCTTCGGGAGATAATACCCTTCCAAGCCGCGCAAACGTTTGCGTAGACCGAACTATGAGAATCCCGCCGGCATTTGTCAACAATCAGAAATCGTCTTTTGTTGTAGGCCGAATCGCCGAATTGGCAATTTGGCGCTTCAGGCAGTCGTATTGACCAAGCCGCCGCTGGGAGCGCTTTTCGACATCTCCTTGACCAACGCACCCGCCACTTCCGCCAGTGCGGCGCTGGTTTGCGCGATTTGGCCCTGAATCGACATCACTGCCTGGGATTTCGCTTCGGGAGTCGGATAGCTTGCGGCCTGAGCCGCAGCCAGTTGCTGCTGCTGCTCCTGAAGTTGTTTTTGCAACTCCTTCATCCGCTTGAGCAGTGTCTTGACGGTAATGCTGAGATTGCTGTCAGCCTCGGTTTCACTGTTTTCCTGCACAGGACCACCACCGGTTCTGACCTGATTCTTCTCAGTCTTTTCGGTACCCAGCGCCTGCGCCGATGCCTCATTGGTCGCGTCGTTCAGGGTGTTGATCGTGGCTGCTGTTTTACCGCCGATGGTGACTGCAGCGGGATTGGCAAAACCGACCGTCAGTGACATGTGAACTCCTAAGATTTGGTTTCCTTGAGGACGCATCGGCCTGGGAGCACATTTCTTTAGCAAGGATTAGTCACCCGCCTGGCTTTTCAGAGATTGCCTATCGGCGAGCCGAACAAGAATCCCGCCATCGTTCGGAATCCCGGATGGGTGGGTCCTCAACGATGCTCCAGCCACCGACAAATGTTGATTTAAATCATTGGGTTAAACATTTTCCGCCAGCACATTACGCATGGTATGAATCCTGCTCCCGTCCTTGCACCTCAAGCATTCAGATCGGCTTGGGGCGCATCTAGATGAACCTGCATCAGCACCGTCTCACGACTAGAGAGAAAAATAATGAAATCTGCTTTTAATACCTTGATTCCGGGCGCATTGGCCCTCCTCCTGCTCCTGCCCGCTGCCCTTCAGGCAAAAGAAGCCGAAACCCAGACCAAACTGGCCAACGTCGTTGTTCTCGCCACCGGCGGTACCATCGCCGGCGCTGGCGCCAGTGCCGCCAACAGTGCCACTTACCAGGCAGCGAAAGTCGGTATCGAGCAACTGATAGCCGGCATTCCCGAGTTGAGCAAACTGGCTAACGTGCGTGGCGAACAAGTCATGCAGATCGCTTCGGAAAGCATCACCAACGACAACCTGCTGCAATTGGGTCGTCGCGTTTCCGAACTGGCTGACAGCAAGGACGTGGACGGCATCGTTATCACCCACGGCACCGACACCCTCGAGGAAACCGCGTACTTCCTGAACCTGGTCGAGAAAACCGACAAGCCGATCATCGTCGTCGGTTCGATGCGTCCGGGCACTGCCATGTCGGCAGACGGCATGCTCAACCTGTACAACGCCGTCGCCGTGGCGAGCAGCAAAGAAGCGCGCGGCAAAGGTGTGCTGGTGACCATGAACGACGAGATCCAGTCCGGTCGCGACGTCAGCAAAATGATCAACATCAAGACCGAAGCATTCAAGAGCGCCTGGGGTCCACTGGGCATGGTGGTCGAAGGCAAATCCTACTGGTTCCGCCTGCCGGCCAAGCGGCACACCATGGATTCGGAATTCGACATCAAAAACATCAAGAGCCTGCCTGACGTAGAAATTGCCTATTCCTACGGCAACGTCAGCGATACCGCCTACAAGGCATTGGCGCAAGCCGGCGCCAAAGCCATCATCCACGCCGGCACTGGCAACGGTTCGGTATCCTCTCGCGTGGTTCCATCCCTGCAAGCCCTGCGCAAGGATGGCGTGCAGATCATTCGCTCGTCCCACGTCAACGCTGGCGGCTTTGTCCTGCGTAACGCCGAACAGCCTGACGACAAATACGACTGGGTTGTCGCTCACGATCTGAACCCGCAAAAAGCCCGCATCCTGGCGATGGTCGCGCTGACCAAGACCAACGACAGTAAAGAGCTGCAACGGATGTTCTGGGAATACTGATTGAACATCGCCTGATCACGTCTCGATCGGGCAATTGCGCATCACCTGCCAGCTTGGCAGGTGGTGCCCCGCTTACACCCTTCCAATACTTTTCCCACAAAAATCTCGACAAGCCCTACACCAAAACCGGAAACCCGCTGTCAGAGGATTTTCTTGAATTTTAAGCAGTTGCGAAATCGCCTACAGTTAAATACTGTATGCACGTACAGCTTAATAAGGATAACCTCGTGGCCACCTCTCCTGCTGCTTCTGACGCTTACGAACGCATGGGTATGCGCGTTCAGAAAATCATCAATTCCCCCACCGCACAAAAAGCCAAAGCCGCACTGATTTTCCGTCTGCCGGATGAGCCGATGGATGACTGGGAGCGCTTGCTCGAGGAAATCGACGAGAACGACAACGTTACCCTCGCTTATCGCGATGACGGTGGCGTGCAGATTTTTTGGGTTGTGCCGAAGGAAGATTGACTCAATGAGTGTCCGCTGTGTTGCTTTGCTGTTGTTGTTTTTCGCCATGGGCGCCCAGGCTGGCGCCCCACGTACATTTTCCGAAGCCAAGAAAGCCGCGTGGAAACTTTATGCACCGCAGTCCACGGAGTTTTACTGCGGCTGCAAGTACACCGGCAACAAGGTCGACCTGAAGGCTTGCGGCTATGTGCCTCGCAAGAACGCCAAGCGTGCATCGAGAATCGAATGGGAGCACATCGTGCCGGCCTGGCAGATCGGCCATCAGCGGCAGTGCTGGCAGCAAGGCGGACGCAAGAATTGCACGCGTTACGATCCTGTTTATCAAAAGGCCGAAGCTGACTTGCACAATCTGGTGCCGAGCATTGGCGAGGTCAACGGTGACCGCAGCAACTTCAGCTACGGCTGGTTGCCGGTGCAGTCCGGCCAATATGGCTCCTGCCTGACGCAGGTCGACTTCAAGACCAAGAAGGTCATGCCCCGCCCTTCGATTCGCGGCATGATCGCCCGCACGTATTTTTATATGAGCAAACAATACGGACTGCGCCTATCGAAGCAGGATCGGCAGTTGTACGAAGCGTGGGACAAGACCTATCCAGTGCAGGATTGGGAACGTCAGCGCAACCAGAGCGTGGCGTGCGTGATGGGGCGCGGCAACGAGTTTGTCGGCTCGGTAAATCTGAAAGCCTGCGGCTGATTGCAGCGGAAATAAAAAGGCCTCGAGCGTTATGCTCGAGGCCTTTTTAATGTCTGTTCAGCGTGTTTTGAAGGCGCTTCGCTTATGGCGTTAGCGGATGCTCGATCACCACCGATTCGATATTTTGTTTCTTGGCTTTTACCAGCGCTGCATCGACCTGCACCTTGCGCGCCTCGGCGTCAGCCTGGGAATTGAACGGACCGATCAGAATTCGTGTTTTACCGCTGCCGTCCTTGACGACCGTCGGAACGAAAGCGTGCTCGATCAACCAGCCGCTCAGGTCACTGACGGCCTGAGGAGTCTCGCCACGCACTTCCAGATCCCACTGTGGCGCGGCGGCCGCCGGCGCTGCCGCGACCTTCGTCTCAGGCTTCGGCGCATCTACATTCTTGCCTTCACCGCAGCCTGCCAATGCCAGTGCCGCTACCAGCCAAACCAATTTGCGCACAACGCTTCCCTCGGAATTCGTAAAGCGGCGATCTTATCATTCAAAAATACTTCGCGAGCCCCGCAAAATGGGCACAAAACAACGAGAATGATGATTGCAGCCTCTGTATAGTTACGCCCTGGGAATTAATGCCGCTTCTGCGCGTCAGAAAGAGGCACCCAAACCGTGAGACTTCGCACTAATCTATAGATACCACCGACCTCTGCACTGTCTGAATCAGGTGCCCTACCAAGCAATCAAGGAGAAGACCATGCTGATACTCACCCGCAAAGTCGGTGAAAGCATAAACATTGGTGATGACATCACGATCACCATCCTCGGAGTCAGCGGCCAACAGGTTCGCATCGGTATCAACGCTCCGAAAAACGTGGCAGTGCACCGTGAAGAAATCTACCAACGCATCCAGGCCGGCCTGACCGCTCCGGACAAGCCGCAAACGCCCTGAGCCACTTTGCATCACGTAGCCAGTCCTATTGCCGTCGCGCAAGACTGGCTAAAGATTCACGCGCCGTTTAGCCATCCGCATTTCACCCCGCTGGGCACGGCGCCTGAAGCATGCTGACTCCTTTCACTTGCCCCTCCCTCCTTTCTTGCGCCGATATTACCTTTCACTCCTGGAGCTGGCTGTCGGACGTTTCCGATAGAGCACGGCGAATTTTGCCTTCTAAGCGAATATCACGCCACGCGCCATGCCTGTCGCCGCGACCATCATCAGGATCAGCAGCAGCGCTTCAACATGACTGATTCGCGCGTACAACTTCGCACGCCCGCTATCAAGCGCCGCACCGCGCGAGGATGCGATGCGCCATTTGATCAGCGTGATCATCGGTGCAAGCTCCATCAGCAGGATCAGCAAGAACAGCGTCATCTTCAGATGAAACAGCGGCTGATGCAGGTAATAGCCAGAGCCTTTCTCGTAACCACCAAACGCACGCATTGCTCCGGTGATAAGCAGCGTCAAAGCTGAAAGCCCCCAAAGGTTATCCGCGAGCAGAACGCGCTTGACCTCTCCCGTACCCGCCGCGAGCTTTCGGAAAGCTGTGCCGCGCGTCAGCGCCGCCCAGAAAGCCAAGACAAACGCGAATAGATGAATAGCGGCAAGGACCCACTGGCTCAGCATCGACGCACTCCCTTATAAAGAGTTGAAAATCGGCCAGTCAGTAGTAGACGAAAAAACCGCGCCTCGCTTGGAGGTGATGGAGGGATAGGCGCCCAAACGCCAAATCGCAGGCAAAAAAAATCCCAAGCAGCTGATGGAAGCTTGGGATTTAAAAATGCATAAACCGTGGTGGTGAACGCGGAACGGATGTTACTTAAATTCCCAACATGCAACAAGGCTTTTTCGATAACCGGTTAGAGAAAAAGAGCTGTAAGCCTTTGGATATTCAGGTGTTTTCAACAACGAAATGGAAGAAGAATGCACCAAAATGGCGCTTGATCATTTTGCGCAAACAGTATGAATGGAGAGCTGATCAGAGCGAAGCGGAAAGGACCGGGAACAAGCGTTGCGCAAATCGCAGACAACAAAAAAGGGCTCACCTTTCGGTGAGCCCTTCTAGACCGCCCAGCAGAGCGGATTTTGTTTGGTAGGCGCGATTGGACTCGAACCAACGACCCCCCCCATGTCAAGGTGACTACGGAACACGCCTAACCTATTGATGCGAAAAGGAAACAGGCTCAAATCAGCAGAGTAAAAATCAACGTTACCCGCTATAAGAATCAACAAATTAGCGCTGCATTTTCCTACAGTGCTATGCCCTTCCCTGGCGTTCTGCCGACAAAGATCAATTCAAAATCCTACAGCTCGTCGCCTCACCCTCGCTCACCCTAGAAGCCTCGATTACTGTATATGCAAACAGTATTCAGTAAGGCGTTCCCGTGGACCCCCTCTATATAGAAGACGCCGACGATTGGCTCGGCAACCCGACTCCGCTCGAAACCTGCCGGCACCAGCTCAGGATGTACGAGAACGAATTCGAAGCGCTCACTCTCAAGCTCGAGCGCGCTCTGGAAAATGTTCAGGGGTTGGAGCGTGACAACGATGCGCTCACGCTCGAGAGGAATTCTCTCAGGGCCGAATTAACCGAAGCGAAGACCGCCGCGGCCGATGCTGACCGGCGAGCGAACGACATCACGATCAAAACCAGCTGGGAGCTGATGGCGAAAATCAGGCACATCAGCGAACTGGCTACCCAGATACGAATCCTCAACGGAGACAGCCCGTTCAAAGACCCTTTCCCTCATCAGCGCGAAACTGACCGCACGTAATCCTGGCATGCCTGCCATGCGCCGGGTCAAGTCGGGCTCGTACGGTTGCATGATCCACGCCGCCGGCGCAGGGGGGCTGTTGGCACGTGACAGCCACCGGCTGAACCCGCGTCAATAAGGACTGACAGCCGGAGATCAGCAGTGGCAAGACGATCGCGCAGGCGAGCCTGGTCAATTTGCGCATTGGTCATTTTCTCGAAGTGGGTTTTCTCACTGGCTGACAGCTTCTGCTCTAGCGTCAGGCGTTTGTCTTGCTCGGCCTTCTGCGCATCGGCGCCGGCCTTGGCAAGTTGGTTCAGCGTCTCGCCGTGCAGCCTGGCCTTCTCGGACAACTGTCCGCCGTAGCGCCAGTCCTGAAATTCCCAAGCGCTGACGAAGCTAGCGAGCATCAGCGCCAGCATGCCGATCAACCGCCACGGCACTGTCACGACAGCACCTCGCGCGCCTTCTTCCAGATTTCCAGACGATCCTGCAAGCCGTTCAACCCGCCGTTGATCCGCCGGGTAATGGTGTGGAATTCGTCTCGATCGGCCAAATCGTTCAGCCCCTTCTGCTACCAGAACCACGCCGCCGAAATCGCGGCACGCTGAGGAAGCTCGAGCAGCTCGGGATGATTGATCAGGTCGAGACCCAGCGCCTCGCCGCACTTGGCGTAGTTCGCCCGGCCGGTGATCTGAATCAGGCCGCGCCCGCAATATTTCCGGCCATCACCAGCCACGGTATTGCCCAAGTCTTCGCGCCCCTCCTACCCGCGCTGGGCAGCGGTCGGCCCCCAGATCTCACGGACATAGCGCAGTTGGCCAGACTCATGGCCGATCTGAGCAATGAATGCGGCGGCGCGCTTCGTGCCCACGATCTGGTGATGCTGCATCGCGGTGTTGAGAGCGGAAACAAAAACGCCCGCTTGGGTGCGGGCGTTAGGGAGGATCTGCAGCAGCTGCTGCTGAGTGATGGGCATAACTGCACTCCAGTGGAGGTTGAAATTTCAACGCAAGGTTTGCCACCAAACCAATCAGGCGAGGAGCACGCTTCGTTTTTTATCGAAGACAGATTTGATTCGTGTACACTCGCGCGGAAAAAATGAAGGGACTCTCAGATGTCTATCGTGAAACACCAAAAAAACTACGAGATCGAGGCGTTAAGGGCGATCGCAGTATTTCTTCCGGTCATGGGGCACTTGGGGAATTTGCTATTTTGGTATCCCGAAATTGGGAACTGGTCATATGGCTTGTGGGCAGGTGTAGATATATTTTTTTGCATCTCTGGATTTGTGATCGCTAATGCATTTTACAAAACCTTCTACTCGGCAGCCAGGCTTGAGGACAAATCCACTTTTGTAAAAGAAATGGTCTCATTCTACATCCGTCGAGCTTACAGAATATTTCCATCTGCAATGCTGTGGTTAATGATCGTCAGTGTTCTGTCCGTAACGTTTAATCAGACTGGTATATTCGGAAGCTTGAAGGCAAACATATTCGACGGCTTATCTGTAGCCATGTTTGTTTCAAACATTCATTTTGCTAGCTGCTATGCAAGTACTCTAGGAAATAAGCTATGCGGTAGCAATGGGATCTACTGGAGCATCTCCCTGGAAGAACAGTTTTACTTCCTGTTTCCCTTTCTTTTCTTTTTAAAGCTTCGCTGGATACTTTGGCTTGGTGCAGCCGTACTGCTTGGCACCGGACTCATGTACTTCAACACATCCAGCTTTTTACACGTCCTTTATACCCGCATGGACGGAATCCTTCTTGGAGTTTGCTTGGCAATCTTTAAAAACAGCAAAGCATACACCCTGATAGAGCCGAAATTCCTAGCTACCAGTGCGCTAAAATACTTCACAGCCATTGCCTTGATAGGCGCGATTTTGGTGACTCCGTCTAATGGAGGCGTAATTCCCTTCGTTTTCACAATGGTTACTTTGCTCTGCACGATCACCGTCTGGCTGGGATCATATCAAGGCGGATACTTATTCCCAGAAGGGAAAATCAGAAGTATCTTGGCATATGTCGGCGCGCGATCTTTTGCAATATATCTTGTTCACAACCCGTCATTTTGGCTGACCAGAGAAATCTGGTCGCGAATTGAAGGAGTAGGATTCGAGTTCAACTCTCATTACAACATTAGATTTTGCGTAACCGCTATTATCCTAATCGCAGTCTTTGCTGAGCTGAACTACCGGCTTATCGAAACGCCACTCCGGAAACGAGGCATTGAGAAGTCCAAAAGATATCTAGCTTCCAAAGCCGGCACTCGTGAGCCTGTACCTGCTTAGTCCGTGAACCGTATCCCCTAAAGGGCGTCGGCGAGTATGCCGGCGCTCCGCAGGACCAGCATAAACTTCAGCTCATTAATGAATTGCGATTATTAACGCAGCCAAATTCGCTAATTTCGTGTATCGGCATTCGATCCGTTTAGAGCTCATTCGACTCACTCAGCAGCGGCGCAGCAATGATTTTCCGGGATGGGCGGCTCGATCGGCCATATCGGTGCCTGATACTAGGTCGGCTGCACAGTGACCTTGCCCAGTGCAAACTTATAGGTCTTCCACGCTTTCAGGTTCAGCGTCAGTGCGGCCTGCTCGACCTCGTCTTCTGCCGTGGCTTCGCCGATATCAATGCCGAAATTGATCGTATCGATGCGGTCTTGAATTCGCGAGATCTGGGCGATCGCCTGTGCATTTCGTGAGGCGAGCAATGTCTTCGCGGCTGCCAGCTCAGCGGCCTGAATGGCGGCGTCCTTCATGGCCTTGGTAATCAGTTGAGTCCAGTCGATGTTCATGCTTGTTCTCCTGGCTCTGGTAGAGGCATGGGCAAGGGAATCACGCCGTCACGCACATACTCAAGCGGCGACGGGAATGCCTGGTCTGGGCTGAATTGATCGGACGCGGAAGGATCAGGGTAAGCTCAAGCTCCCCGTCGACGCGGCTGACATCGCCAGCAAACCATGTTGATTTGATCGCGACACAAGGCAAGGTGTCTCCCTCTGCAACGCGACTGAAGTCCAATTCCTCGCCATTTACAACGATGATGTTTCCGCTACGGATAACGCTCAATGTCGCATCCATGCGCATTGGAGAAAGATTAATACGCATCAAAACCACCTCCCTACTGCTATGAACGTGTAAGTGTAAGTGGCGAGCGGAAGTGCAACGGGGCTCAAGTGACGAATGATGCCGAACGTCCCGGTAGTCGGCATGATTACTGTCTCGCTGAACCCCGGGTATTCTCCGCCAATAATGAGATGAGCCCAGGGGGCAACCGCAAAGTTAGCCGGCAGTGTGTCGGCGGGCCGATCAGCAGTGCCTTTCCAGTAGAGCCCACCCAGCGCACTACTGATTGCCACGATTACTGACTTCGTTGAAATACAGACCATAAAACCGTTGGCGAACTTCCAATGTTCCCCGTTGGCATTACTACCGTACTCCATGAGCGCGCCGGTTGGCGCGCCTCCGGACTGACTGACAGTGCCAAGAATGGTCAGCCCCAATGCCGCCCGAGCGAGAGCGGGCGTATTAGCACCAGTTCCCCCTTTATCGATAGCAACGGTTTTATTCGGCCCGCTGAGATCTGCTTTGGTGGCTTGCAGCTTTCCCAGTGCCGACAAGATGGAATCGGTCGTCGCGACAGCTCCCGGCGTTGCGACATCCACGCCCGCCAGCGCGGTGCCGCTAACACCAGCCGCGGTCATGTACTTATTCGTCAGCCCCTCCGGCAGGCCATCGGTATCAGTGAGATTTAGTTCATCACGAACGCCGGCGGTTGTTGGCGTGGTGCCCAGCACCGCCAGCACGCCTCCGTAGTCATTGAGGATTTTACGCACCTGATCCGCCAGGTCTTTCTGATACCCCTGCACCTGCGAAAGCCGTCGCCGACCCGGCTGGTGCAGATGCCGTAGGAGATCCACGCCGGGTTATTGGTCCAAGCCGATTTCATCGAGCCATCCCACGTCCCGGTGTAGGTGCGCGCGATCAGGTCGTAATTGCTTGGCACCATCCAGCGGCGCGCCTTGCACTTCACGGTGACGGCTGGGATGTTGGTGAACTGCTCGGCGTCGAATTCGATATAGACCAGCGCAGTGTTCGGGTAGCGCAACTTGGCGTCGATCACTTCTGTGTAACTGGCCACCAGCATGGTGTCGGCGATCTTGTTGGTGTTCTGGTTCGGCGTCAGACGGCGCACGCGGATCTGCCAGCCAGTTGTTGCGTCCGGCAAATCGATGCGGCGCGAGCGCTCGTAGCGCGTGGTGGTCTTGCCATCGACGGCGTCCACCAGCACCTGCTGATAGGCGCCGCCGTCGGTGGCCACGTCAATTGCGTACTCAATTCGGTAACCGCCGACGTTGCCCTGGTCGTCGGAGCGTTGAAGCGCCGGCCATGCCAACCGCATGCGCACGGTGGAAAGCTGAGTATTGGTGATCGAGCGTGCCCACGGCGAATCGCTGCGCAGCTCGATGTTCAGCGACGTCTCGTTCTCAACAGACGGAATGCCCGGGATGTAGTTCTGATCCACCGAGCCCGGGCGCCAGTCCCACTTCACGTTCGGGAAGTTGTAGTTGCCGCTGGCATCTCGGATCGGCGTGTTGTCCAGGTAGATGTCGTAATCGGTCGGGACGCTGTCGAACTCTCCCTCGCCCACGGCGATCAGCAGCTTGGCCAGGTTGGTCGAGCGCAGGCTGTCGCTGGCTTCGGTCGGCGACTTCGGCTTGCTGCTGCCGCCCTTCTCGCCGTGGATATCGATCTGTGCTGCTGCGCCCGTGCTTTCCTCTAGGCATAAAAAAACCGCCTCTTGGGCGGCCTAATGGCATTTCTGTAAAAGTCGTGATGATAGAATTCGCAAGCTGAGCCCTCCTACGATGAGGCGCTCGACTTAGTCATCAAGGAAATAAGTGCTGATGAAAAAAGCTCCAATTTGGCTACGAACAACCTTTTCGCTTCCGGTGTACGCAATTTCAGCCGTATTGTGGATTTTCACTGCATACACAATCATCACCTCTTCGGTAAAAATGCTCTCCAGATATGTAACGCCCCAACAGATTGGTCAGGGATTGGCCGAATTGATTTTCGCTCTAGTGTTTGCCGCAGTTGGTAGCGGATTATGGATGCTTGCCAGGTGCATTCGGACCTCAAACTTTAAGAAGCAACCGCGCCCTTCCGCCTCCCCCCAGCCATAAACTTTTTACACTTTGTCTTCGGCCGGTGAGCGCCCCACTTTTCACGAGATCCGCGCTTTAGGCGCATGGCTATATGAGCAGCAGAATTTCCCGCAGGAATACATTCAGGCGCTGCTGGGCCACGCGGACGAGAAGATGACGAAGCACTATCAGGAGGGACACGGCGACAAGACGATCGACTATGTTGAGGTAAGCGCTGAGCTGGCGTTTTGAGGTGGGGGTTTTGCAAAAGTTTTGCAAATCGCAGACAACAAAAAAGGGCTCACCTTTCGGTGAGCCCTTCCAGACCGCCCAGCAGAGCGGATTTTGTTTGGTAGGCGCGATTGGACTCGAACCAACGACCCCCACCATGTCAAGGTCTGCTAGGAGCGAGCTCCGAGCCCTGCTGCTCTTGGATTTCTCAGAACGCCCATTCACATCATGAGGCGTCCAAAAATGGCTAATTTTCGCTTACTCCCATCCGGCAACTGGAACGCTCAGGTACGGGTTAAAAATAAATCC
Organism: Pseudomonas sp. RG1; assembly: GCF_025910115.1. Classification (NCBI taxonomy): domain Bacteria; kingdom Pseudomonadati; phylum Pseudomonadota; class Gammaproteobacteria; order Pseudomonadales; family Pseudomonadaceae; genus Pseudomonas; species Pseudomonas sp. RG1. The sequence goes on along the minus strand of NZ_JAPCIK010000018.1, from coordinate 71,098 downwards.
CCCCAGTCAAAGACCTTCAGCACGAAGGCCGAAGCAGAACTATGGGCGAGACAGATCGAAGCCGTGACGGTGGATCGCAAGCATCACACTATATATACGCTGGGCATGACCTACTGCGAAACCATGCTCAAGGGCAAAGGCAGCTACGACCACGCACTGAAAATCGTGGAGCATCTGGGCAGACACTTCACGCAGCCCATTCACGAAATCACGCCTCAGATGATCAACGACTTCAAGATCATGCGACTGAAAAAAGTGAAGCCATCGACGTGCAGGACGCAGCTTGCATTCATGTCACGTTTCTACAGGTTCGCTAAACGCGGATTGCTGATCGACATTCACAACCCTGTGGGTGATATCGCCCTACCGAAGCCAGACCGATCTTCTGACAAGGTGATCCGAGCGAGTGAGCTTGAGCGACTATTGGCGAAGCTCTCACCCACCATGAAGCTCATCGTTGAACTGGCTTACGAGACTGCCATGAGACGATCCGAAATTCTGAAGCTGACAAGAGACTGCCTCCACCTCAAGGACCGTATCGCTGATGTTATTGACGGGAAGAACGGTACACGGTCAGTTCCCCTCACCCACCGTGCGGTAGAGATTCTTGAACTCGCCCAACTTTGTGCCATTGTGGCACGCCACCCAAACGGTCAAGTGTTTACAGTTACACCGCACGCCGTTACTCAAGCCGTGCGCTTGGCACGTGTGAAGGCTGGCTTAGACAGCAGTGTCAGGCTACATCAACTCAGGCACACCAGAATCACCAACGTTGCAAAGAAAGGCTTCAACAATGCTCAGATCATGATTGTGTCAGGGCATAGAGATACACGATCCGTGGCGCGATACTCCCACCTCAATGTTAGGGACGTGCTGCACCTGATCGACTGATCAAACAGGGCGGGCAGCCATGATGAGATAGGAGTTGGCTGCCTCTCCCCTTCCAAATGATTCGTCAACTCCAATGCAGCATGCTGAGCCACGACCCCAACGAAACCCATTCACAGTTTCCGTCACACAATGATCGATGACCTACGGATGCTGGAGTACAAGATTCCCTGATCAAGCGTATCGCTGGTCACGAAGAGTCTGCCGTCACCTTCTGTGTTTACGGCAGCCGTATCCCGATAAAAGCTATGGTCGAAGCATTGGGACACCTTTCGCTGCCAAGCGACATCAACTCAACTTTTACACTGAAAGATAGTTTAAGAAAGCGCTTGACAAAGTTGCTCAACACATTGACAAAAGTGCGCTTGCTAGTGTAGAATGGTACATATAAGGAGAGAGGCGACACCGCCTATCTGAGCACCATTCTCCAAGCTTAGCCATTTCCTACCCCCCTAATTTCAAAGGTCTTACTTAACGGTTAGACCTTTTTCAATGTCTCGAAAACAGACTGCTCAACAAACATCAAGTCTTTATTATTACCACCAATCCAATGGAGGGTCTATTATGCCCGAAACAAAACAATGTTCCAGTTGCGGAACAGCGCTAGCCAATAAAAGGAGTCATGCCCGAACATGTTCAAATACTTGCCGCTGGCGGATTTGGTATGCAAAGCAATCAGCAATGATTTCAGTTAAGTTGACGTTCAATGTCACCAGCTATGAAATCATTAAAGGTAATGCCGCAGCTGTTGGTGTGTCGATCAGTGATTATCTACAAGCTCAAGCGATTGCAGGATGTAAGCAATGAGAGTGCAATTGAATGACAGGGCGGTCGCACAACTTGAGTTCATCATGGATCGTACGGGTTACACAAATAAGCAACACACGCTCCAAGTAATGCTTACGACGATTGCAAACAACCTAAGAGGTACTGGTCGGAAGAAACTGAATAACAAGGATGAATTGCTATGAGTGCTAGTCTGGATTACTTCAGTCGTGGTATTGCGAGAGCTTTTGAGCGACATGCAAAGGAAAAGGCACGACAACAAATCACTCAGATTGCACAGAATATTGATGGTGGTGCAGCTATCACAACCATTCAACTAGATCGTGACGAGCAATACAGAATAACCACCATTAAGAATATGCTAAATTTTATTAAACAGAAAAAGGAAGTATCGAAAAATGACTAATGCAAAGATTACTGTGAAAGGAGTTCCACCTAAGTGGGATGATGCTGAATTCGAAGCTCGTATTGATAGCTGGGCAAATGTTTATCGTGGTACTACTCAGTGTATGGTGTCTGTACGATCGCCATTGCCCCATGATTTCCTCGAATCGGTAGCTTCGAAAATAGCAGAGGGTTATAAAGTGGCTCGCAATCAAGCTGTTACACACGAAGCACTGAATCATTCCTGCTGGATGGTCAAGCCAGATAACAAACAGCAGAAGGATATTGATGACATTCGAGTGCGAGTGAAAGCTGAGTATGTTGGATTCTTACAAGCTGAACGTAAGCGATATCAAGATTTGCTCACAGCTCAATTACTCCAAACAGCAGAGGCGAAAGAGCAGAAGAAAGAAGAAGAGAAAAAAGCAAAGCTCTTGCGTGAGATTGAAAATGAAGTGGCCGATGCATTTGCACCACTGTCCATTCCTGGATAACCGCGTGGTCCAGTGACAGACGCCGACGGCAACACCCTCTACAAGCTCCCATAATCGCTTTTGAGCACTCTGCAATGAAAAGCAATACCGCTACGGCTCCGGCAGTGCAACAACATTGTACGGAGCTTTTGCTTGCCCGAGTTTTACCACAACCCTACTGAAATGAACCAAGGAGAACAATCCCATGGAACAAAATGAACGTAAACGCATTTCAAACATGCACACCCGCATCATTGATGATGGATTGATTTTTGATTTAGTTACCGGTGAAGTGCTTGGAAACTACACCACACACGCTGTAGACCTGAAACCCCATGATTACAAACTGCCCCAGGTTGGTAAAACTTCAGCAACACACATGCGCTATGAACTTGCCCCTAAACCACGTCCTGACGTAACCGAGTACAAAGTAGAAACGTTACCGAGTGGAGTGGTTGACCTTGATTCGCAACGCAGTAAGCGCGGACCAAAGCCCAAGGTTCAACACAACCACCACGCCAACCATTTCAAAGTGGCCCATGCTGACCGTCGTGGCTGGTTTGATGATTTCATATTGGGTGCCTGTTACACAGTTGGCGGTATCAGTGGTGGTAAGTTGAACGTGAGTCCAGCACATGTACGTCGGGCTTGCTTGCTCAACGAGATCGGTACCGAGATCGTGAAACGCGTGATTCGCCTTGAAGGTCTACGCACAATGAGCGACCAGCAAGCACGACGAATCTGTCAGTGTGCAAGGTTCGCCATTGGTGGCATGGAACTCTACCTTGAACGGAATCTGACCGTGCTTCAGGAGTTACAGTTCGAAGTGGACTTCGTCGATTCGTACCATGAGGATCAGGTTGTTTACCTGAAGGTTATAGGTGGTGATTCATGGGACTGACTGGAATTTAATACGCTCGGATAAGAGAGAGCAAGGCGAACGACGGCTCTACATGGGCTCCCACAGATGATAAAAAATCTCAAATGAAAATACGTCTTGACAATGTTTACGAATAGACGTATAATTCGATTTATCGACAGGAGCGTTAGCGACTGGAGATAAATCAAACCATTATGTTAAAAGATATTATATTCTGTGCTAGCTAGCACAGTACGTATATTAGAGATATTAAGAGAAGAGAGAGGTGTAAACACCTCTAAAACAAAGAGTATTATATTTAAAGAATAACTATTCTATCGTATACGATAGGAAGTATGTATTCTGAGTACCTCAGGAAGAGAATCAAGAGCGATGGGCTGTCGCTGATCCATCTTCTAAAAGCTGTTCACCTTCGGTTCACCTTTGCGATCATGCCTTTGTATCGAGAGTTTAAAACCCTGAAGGTCATTCCTGATTGTCAATCAGATGTCAGCCTTCTGTGTGTTTTCACACAGTAATATATTTGAAGAACATTCAGGGAAGGAGAACGAAGTGGAACCAAACACCAGACCTGGAAGCTCCCACCGTTACGGTGAATACAGCATTCTCATCAATCATGCTTTTGATGGCTTACCATCGTCATTAGATGATGACTGTAACACTCCATAGTCACGCCTGAAAGCTTTTACGCACAACTTAATACCAGCACAAGCCCGTCGACTTCTGACTGCTCACGCAGCGTCAGGGGCTTTTTTGTGGGCGATAATATTTTGAAACTGCAATCAGTTATCAGGCGAGATATCAGGGTTACCACTACACCTATTATGTACAAGCTGCACACCAATGCCGCTACAGGATTGATTGCACCTGGCTTTCAGCCGTTTTCGGCACACGTTTCACTTTCTCCCTGATTCCATTTTTCACCTTAGTAATTGGGTTGAAATCAGGAAGAAAACCACCGCATCCGTGAACTCAGTACGATGAGGGACGGATGTCCAACTGGGGCTGGAAGACAACTCTGAATGTCTGGCTTTCACCGGGTTGCACCCATGTAGCCACTTCACGCTTGAAGGAACTGGAGCCACCGCACCTTCCGATTGCTTGAGGGTCAGACCCAACGCCGATTAGCCTTCTACCCGGCTTCAAATAAAAACGAGCTTTTTCATCTCCACCAATTCGCGCTACAAGCTTGCCATCGATAGAAACAGCAAATAAACAACCCGCACCATTCACGCCTCCCTCTCTGATAACGGTGACGCTAGCATCGTGCCCCTTGTCTTCCGATTGGTAGGCAAGCAGTCGATTTGCAGGTACAGGGATAGCATCTCCGGCATATGGAGGTGATGCACAGCCATTCAGAATCGCAATGGCAACAGCGGCTATCAGTGGTCGCATGAGTCCCTTCCGTTTAATCAGTGAAATACAAATATTAGATTGGTTAACACATATAGGCAGCTGTCAAAGCAAGTTACATGCTTTGCTCTCTTATGCACTTTGCTCGCTGATTTTCTGCGAACTCATGAGCAACAAGGTCAGCAAGTTCAGAACTTGCAAGCTCTACTGTGTAAGCTTCGTCGATCAGCTTGTATTGGGTTAGTCGGCTATTAAGGTTCGCTACATGGCTATCCACCATTTCTTTAAGTTTGTATTTCGGCGTGGAAAGCTGACGAAGTTCCATGGCGCTATAAGCTTGGTATTGCATTGCGTCACACAATGCCGCTACCGCTTCAGCTTCAGCTTGAGAACTCTGAGCTTGGTTGATATGCAGGCACAGAGTGCACAACAGTGCACCTGAGAAGATTCTCTTTTTTGCCCCTGCATAGCTTCCAGTATTAGCAGCCGCACGAGCATTCCTGACGAGTTCGGAGTAGTCCATGTCTACGGTGTCCCTTCGCATGTATCATTTGGTGTGTCATCAATTGGTGTGTTCACGATTAGAGCACAAAGCATCACCATTCGTGAATGCATACAAACCAAAATCTCCGAAAGAGCTTCGGAAAACGCGTTCGCGATCTACGCCACGAGCAAGGCTTCAGCCAAGAAGCATTTGCTGATAGGTGCGGCTTCGTTCGGACATACATGTCCCGCATCGAGACGGGCACGGCCAATCCCAGCCTTGAAGCTGCCAAGGTGCTTGCAGATGGACTAGGTCTATCCCTGTCCGACCTTCTACAGGGACTTTGAAGCTCTCCGCTCCACACTCGCGTGCGAGCGAGTCCGATCAATCAGGACGGACTAAGTTACCCCTCCAAAAAAACAGCGCTCAGACATAAGTGATATCAGAGCTGGTATCAGGATTGCTAACAGGGAATTCTGTACAAGCATTGGTACACCAAACCAGCTGAAGCCCTGATTAAACCTGGCTTCAGGCACCTTTAGGCTAAGCGCACTACACTCTCGCCTTGACATCCCGAATTAGTAGAAAATCTTCGAAAAAACGTAAGCAAATCGTCGTGGCCTGCGCTCCTCCGCCACATCTGGAGCAAGAGCCTTGAAGCCCATCTGCTCAACGCTCAAGGATGAAGACATGCCAGACAATACAGATGCCCACATCGCCACAGCTGACGTGCTGACACTCTTACTGCATAACCAACATGCTTTAGCAGCGGCAATCGAAGAGGTGGCCCTCTGGGCTAGAGCTACTGGCTCAAGCGAAACCCATGAGAACGCTGTAACAGCATTGGAAACTCTCGATGCCAATGCGTCTGCCATCACTGCCGGGATATTCAAGCTGCGTAGCTAATCCCTATCAAAGAAGTAGACCTATCCGGTAGTGCGAGGGCAGTCAGGGGGCGACTATCAATAAGCTATTGCGGAAAGCTATATGATCGATTTATCATTTATCTATCTAAACGAATGACAAAGGATACAAGCCATGAATGCCCACCTTTACCTTCGAGCTTCGACCAAAGACCAAGATGCCAATCGTGCAAAAGTTGCTCTTGAGCTCTTCGCTAGCGAGAAGGGGTTGAGCATCGTTGGCGTGTATTCAGAGAACATCAGCGGAACCAAGCTCAACCGCCCCCAATTGCTCGCTCTGCTCGAAACTGCCGAGAAGGGTCAAGTGCTATTGGTTGAGTCGGTAGACCGCCTGAGTCGCCTCTCACCGGCTGACTGGGACACTCTCAAGGCCACTATCAAGGCCAAGGGGTTGCGTCTTGTGGTAGCTGATCTTCCTACCAGTCACATGCTGGTTGAAGCGAAGGGAATCACTGGGCAAATCATGGATGTGATCAACAACATGCTGATTGATCTTATGGCGACCATGGCACGGCTGGATCAGGACAAGCGCGTGGAACGAATCAAGCAAGGGTTAGAGAACAAAAAACTTGCCGAACCGGATTGGAAACCATCGGGTAAGGGGCGGAATGCCACGCTGTGGGAACAGGTGAAGTCGTTGTTGGCGAATCATCCAACAATGTCTGCTGAGCAGATTGCAAAGCTCGCCGACTGTGGTGTCGCAACGGTGTACAGAATCAAACGTGACTCGCATAAGCTCACCCAGCAACGATAAACGGCTAGGCTGTGCGTCACAATCACATCAAGTTAAACGGCCTTTACGCTATCTTGCGTAACCCTCGACTGCATACCGACCATCGCACAACATCCACACGGATTTTGCAAAAATTTCAGCACTTACCCTTCTGCAAAAGGTGGGACGGTTAAATTCTCGTGACCAATATCCAAACATCCATCGGATTGGATCACTATCAAGAACGTTGAATCCCAGATTGCAAATCTGTGAATTTCAGGAGTTGTGGCGGAGTGACCGACACCTGGTGCAGACAAGCCATCAGACCAGGTCCCATCACGCCCTGTGTACGACAAGTAACTATGCCGACCAGAGGACTACTCAATAAAAAAGTATTTGCACTTAACTACTTGAATCATCTCGGCACAAATCGGACGGGCTCGACCATCGCTGGATGATTGATTACAGGGATCAAATAAGGTTGACGACAGTTTTTTGGGATTTATCTGTGTATTTTTCAAGTCCAATTATTTTTTGATAATCTTCTTTGCCCGTAATTATATGAAGTCTTTCCAAGTCCTTTATATCACACTTCAACAGATCAGATATCTCACTCGTTTTGTTTGAGGCAAATAGCATATTTGCTTGGATTTTTGATTCTTCAGCTTGTCTGTCTCTTTCAGTTGGATAAGGCACAGTAAGCCAACGGCCATATTGTAGGGCTGCGCGAGATGCATGGAGACTACCCCCTCTTATATCCGATTGAATCATAATAACACCTTGAGCAAGTCCGGCTTGCGTTCTATCCCGTTTAACAAAGTGGGCAGGGATTGCAGCGCTACCAAACCCATACTCACTTATTAATGCCCCACCGGATTCAAGGATTTCTGATGCAAGACGCTTATTACTAGATGGTGAAATTGTATGTAACCCATGGGCCAACACCGCAACAGTATGACCTCCCGCAACTAAAGCAGCTTGATGGGCAATGGTGTCACAACCCAATGCAAGCCCGCTTACAACACTCCATTGATTCTTTGCAAAGAAGTTAGTAATTCTTTCTGCGATTAATGTGCCATGAGCTGTCGGTTGCCGAGTGCCAATGATCGCGACCGACTTTTCCGGATTCAGATGAAGCTTACCTTTTACATATATTATGTAAGGGGCGTCTTTAGTAAGTCGAAGCAATGACGGATATTCGGAATCAAGTAAACTTAGAATTCGACAATTTGAAGCTTCAGCTTGGGCTATTTGATAGCGAGCCTGTTCTAACGCGGTATCCCAAGCGCCTGGCCCGTCAATTGCTTTTTGCAACTTTGAAAGCTTGTTCGCTATTCGGCCGATATCTTCAGTCAAAAAATCCGGAAAAGTTGCAATCTGATGCAAAGAAGCAGGTCCAATACCTTTAAGTAAAGATAAGCCTAGCATTTTTTCCGTTTGTTCTGAGATTACCATTATTAAACCGAAACCGCCTTTGCCAAAGAAATCAAAGTTACATCAACTGCACCAGCACTCTTCAAGTAATGCGATGCATAAAATAAAGTGGCACCTGTTGTAACCACGTCATCAATTACTATATATCGTTTTCCATTAGGTGAACACCCCGGTCGCACGACCATGTGATCCCTGACATTAATAAAACGATCTTTTGCTCCGAGATTTTCCCCGTGGTTGGAGCGCATTCCATCCGTATATGCAAAGATGTCGGAGATGAATTCTATATTAGCAGCTCCAAAAATTCCAGTGAGCGGAATAGTTGAATGTGAAAGAGCCAGTTGGTTTAAAAGATTCTCAAGGCGAGGTGTTCTTCCTGCACGAGCAGGAATCACAGTTATTATTACAGGATTGCCAAACTGAACATTTATATCTTTAGCAATAAAACGGCGTAAGCTTTCAATCCAGTGAAATGGGAAAATTGATGAGTTCTTATGGCTTTCGATTTCGTGTGAAACTGGATGCCATTTACGCCTTGCAGATAAGGAATCGTCATTTCGAAACCGTCTCCCTAGCACAGAAACTTTGATGAATTGCCTGTTGTCACCTGACTTGTCGAAGTGATTTATCACCTCTACCCTCTCCGGCAATCCAATAGGCGGAGTGGATTTATAATACTCTAGCTGTTCCAGGAGCGGCCAACCGCTTACTGGGTTTTCTAGAAAACTATTTAGCTGATCCGGATTGTTGATCACCGCATCAGGCAAGCGTTCGGTAACATAATAGTTGTCTGGAACGCGGCGGTCCGGCCATGTGGTTGTATCGGCAACGGCCCACACACCCGCTGCGTAGGCAGCGTTGATATCTACTTTACCGTCTCCTACCACTACTACTGCAGATATATCAACCACCCCTAATGAAGCCATTGCACGCTGTATTCCATCAGGTGCAGGCTTAGGATGAACAACATCTTCAGCTGTGATTATAGAGTCCCAATGAAATCCCGCATAGAATGTCGATAGGAGGGTATGCGTATAAGTCTTTGGAGCTCGCGTGAATACGCCGAGCTTGAGGTTCGGATATTTCGATCTCAACTGGTTTAGAAATTGCAGAGTGTATATGACCCGCCGGGGAATTGCTGTTGCTCTTTCGCGGAGATTGTTAATATATTCTGCCGACTGGACGCCTTTAAAAGCGTAACCGCGAAAGTCCAATTCAAGATCACTGGTTTCAATTAGAGTGTTGTCAAGATCAAATATCAATAACTGAAAATGCATCCGTGCCACCCTTAGGTTATGTATGATTATTTGTCGACCAATACTTCATTCTAAATATATCTATAGATCGCGAAGCAAATCAAAATGGTATTTCGTCAAAAGAACTAAAATCTGGCACTGGTTTCGGCTTATACTTCTCCACCGCGTCCAGCCTTGCATAAATGTTAGCCTCAATAATGTTTCTTTTCTCCCTATTGCTACTGGATAGAAGCTGCAGAAACTCCTTAATGACATTAACAGGCATTCGGTTAACTTTGCTAAAATAGTAAGCGCCGTTTACAAAGCATTTAATCACCTGTGAATTAGAAGGCACCTGATTTTCAAGCATTACACTTTTATAGGTTTTTTCCAAGCGGACAGAAAACTCATCAACTTCAAAATACTTAGCATCTGACACTATTTTCGAAATTGCTGATACTAGACTTCGTGAGAACTCCTGATAAGTCGAAATTTCTGAGCCCGAAAAAGCTACGGACTCTGTCGTATTAGTTAATGCTTCTTCCCTCACACCAGCAAAAGAGTCAGTACGCTCATGAGGTGATCGCTTCGTCATTCTTTCAACTAAAGGCGAATGATTAAAAGAAAAAATAGAGTTATCGAAAACAATCTTTTCAAATAATTTGCCGACAAAGTATACTTCAGTTGCGTGCGTATAGAGCTTGCTTTCAAATTCTAATGGAAGTTCACACCACCAGTTTAATGAAATACTCTTATCGAAATCCACGTCTTCCAGCACTTTCTTTCCAAATCCGAAATCTATAACTTTAACAACTCCGTCGTTTGTAACCATCAAATTAGATGGTCTGACATCGCGATGAAGAATATTTCGTGACTCTAGATGAGCGAAGGCATCAATTACCTGCAAGAATACTTCATTGATATTTTCAGGGTGTAGGGTCAAATATTCTTCAATATCCATTCCCTCGACGTACTCCATAAAAATATATCCACTATATTTATCTGGGTACAGCATGTAATTGAATACACGGACAACGTTAATATGGTGCAGCGAGTACAGTAGCTTTATTTCGCTAACAAAGCCTTTAAACAAAAGCTCCTTCCACTCATCCAGTAGGGGGGAGTATTTTTTACAAACAAAATACTCATCAATCACTTCATCATGTAGGAGAACTGTTTTGCCGCACGATCCTTGACCTAGTTCGGCTCGAAGCATAAAGCTTCTACCAAAGGGAAAGTGAATTTTTTTGTCAATCTCCATTTAACCCCCCCCTTATAACTTTGGTTACAACCACCAGGAGCTTATAACAGAAACTTGGCCTTTTGCTTTCGAGGCACGAATAGTCGTTGCGCATAGATGAATATATTGAATTAAAACCTTTATACTCATTGAAATAGGCGCGCTGAGACACCGTACAACCCGGAACTTCGTGAGCCTGGAAACCTGTTTGCATTCAGCAATCCTCGCCAAATGAACCTCAATGAGTACGTCTGAGAGAGTGGAGTCGGTTGACTCATCGCCTCCCTCGCATCCGCAGAAGAGTAGCAGCATACGAATGATTTCGAAATGCCATTAATACCTAGGGCATGGCTCATAGAGCGCTGCAATATCAGGTGCTGAGGCCGTCTCCAGAACCGCTACCCGATCAGGAATGATCCCGCTTTGTTTGGCTTTACGCCACAGCCATAGAAAGCCGCGTTCAGACATTAGGCTAAAGCGGATACCGCAATACAAAGCCCCGCTTCGGCGGGGCTTTGCATCACACCACGACCTTCAAAACTATTACTGCCGCCACTCTGTTGGCCCCTGCTCCCCCGGCATGACCAAAGCCTCATAATTCGAGATGCCGGCAGCACGTGCAGCCGCCGCCACTGTTGCCTTCGTGAAAGTGACCGCACTGTCTATCGTGTTACCGGGAAGGAACCACGCGGTCCACAAGGTTGTGAGCTTGTGCTTTGAATAGTTTTGACCCTTGAGATATTCGTAAAACTTAGCCCTCGCTGACTGAGTTACGTTACCGTTCAAGTCCACCGTTAAGGTTACAAAAATGGTCATGACTCAATCCCCCCGCGCTTTGTTGGCTTGAGATACGACCGAACCAGCAAGGGTCTTTGTCTCTTCGCTGTACTTCTCACTCTGAAGCACCCGACCGGCTTTCGCTTCCATCTCAGCACTCGTTTGCTTACCAGTGTTGGCTTGGGCCAACGCGGAGGCAGCGAGACTTTTGGCGATTGCAGAGGCATGAGGATCGCGGAGGGTTTCAGAGGCCAGCTTGGCCACCTTCGCGGAGGACTGCTTTGAATTACTAGGCATGACATTTTACCTTTGTAGCAAAGGATAGAATTGTCACCCCCAAGGATTGCCGACCAGCAGAGAGCTGTTGACGATCACGCCAATGTTTGGCTCAATGCAGTCCCCCTGGGGCTAACGTAATCGCTACTGTTTAGCTTTAGTTGGTGCGGATGGTTGTGATCTAAGTTGTCCAGACCGAGCACGACCATTCGCAGACTTTTCTAAGTAACTAATTCTAGGTCAGCAGCTAACGGAAACCCTATATGTAGGGGTTTTGCTCCGTTGAGATACAGGATATTGCGTTTCGTGTGACAATTGCAACGTACTACATGTGGGTAAACCAGTGCGTAAATGCATCTAAAATTCGGAACCGTCCAGCAAGCCCCGTCCCGACTGGCCCAGTACGTTTAATATTTTTTTTAGAAGGTGTGTGATCGCTGTACTGGTACACCATTTTCCCCGCCTCCCTGTCACTCTACCTCCGGTATGAATCGCTCAGCGTCCAACGCAACCGCTCATGCTCAACCTTGAGCGTGCCAAGCTCTTTGCCCGCCTGACGGCACATCGATATCAGCCCGGACAACTCCTGGTGTGCGGTCCGAAGATTCCGGCGAGTCAGCTCAAGCTCCGAGCACAACAAGTCGCATTGAGCTCCAGCAGCTCTTCATGTGAGGGCAAGCCAAGCTCAAATCCCGCCTCATCGATTAGGTCGTCTTTCATTTGGGTAGCGCCACATACTGTCCGTGCATGCACGACGGTTTGAAAAACGCTCGCTCAAGCGGGAGAAGATAGGTGGTGAAAAAGACAGGGAGATAGAGGAAGGATTGCGCATGAGAAGCGGCTGATTTGGTCGTTCACATTGCCCAGTGTGAACGGAGCCTATATTTTGTGAACGTTCTGCATGAAATCCGAAGCACAAAAAAGGGCCCACCTTTCGGTGAGCCCTTCCAGACCGCCCAGCAGAGCGGATTTTGTTTGGTAGGCGCGATTGGACTCGAACCAACGACCCCCACCATGTCAAGGTGGTGCTCTAACCAACTGAGCTACGTGCCTGCTGTGAGGCGGCATTCTACGGAATTCCGGAGGGGTGTCAACACCTTTTTTTCACCTAACCCTATGAATATGCAAAATATTTAATTTCGCCTCAGCGACGAAGAGTTTCCGGTGGCTGGCGGAGGTTTTTCAACTCGGGTAGGATCGACGCACTCGTAAAATATATTAAACAGAGGCGGCAGGATGGCGAACACCCAATACCCAGAGTCTTATTACGCTGCGTCGGCCAATGCCGTACCACCACGCCCTGTGCTGCAGGATGATGTGGAGACGGACGTCTGTGTGATCGGCGCCGGGTATACCGGGCTGTCGTCCGCCCTGTTCCTGTTGGAGAACGGTTTTCGCGTAACCGTGCTGGAAGCGGCGAAAGTCGGTTTTGGCGCCTCGGGCCGAAACGGCGGGCAGATCGTCAACAGCTATAGCCGCGACATCGACGTCATTGAACGCACGGTCGGCCCCAAGCAGGCGCAACTGCTCGGCGAAATGGCCTTTGAAGGCGGCCGGATCATTCGCGAGCGCGTGGCCAGATACAACATCCAGTGCGACCTGAAGGACGGCGGTGTATTCGCCGCCCTTTCCGCCAAACAAATGGGGCACCTGGAATCGCAAAAGCGCCTGTGGGAACGCTTCGGCCACACCCAGCTGGAATTGATGGATCAACGCCGCATCCGTGAAGTGGTGGGTTGCGATCAGTACGTCGGTGGCATGCTCGATATGAGCGGCGGCCACATCCATCCGCTGAATCTGGCGCTCGGTGAAGCGGCGGCAGTCGAGTCTCTCGGCGGCACCATCTATGAGCAATCACCTGCCGTGCGCATCGAGCGCGGCGCCAATCCGGTTGTGCATACGCCGCAAGGCAAGGTCAGGGCCAGGTTCATCATCGTCGCCGGCAACGCCTACCTCGGTAATCTGGTACCGGAACTGGCGGCCAAATCGATGCCGTGCGGTACCCAGGTGATCACCACCGAGCCGCTGGGCGATGAGCTGGCGAAGGCGCTTTTGCCGCAGGATTACTGCGTGGAGGACTGCAACTATCTGCTCGACTACTATCGCCTGACCGCCGACAAGCGCTTGATCTTCGGTGGCGGCGTGGTTTACGGCGCTCGCGATCCGGCGAACATCGAAGCGATCATCCGCCCGAAGATGCTCAAGGCTTTCCCGCAACTCAAGGATGTGAAGATCGATTACGCCTGGACCGGCAACTTCCTGTTGACCCTTTCGCGCTTGCCGCAGGTCGGGCGCCTGGGCGACAACATCTATTACTCGCAGGGCTGCAGCGGTCACGGTGTCACCTACACGCACCTGGCGGGCAAGGTCCTCGCCGAAGCGTTGCGCGGTCAGGCCGAGCGCTTCGATGCCTTTGCCGACCTGCCGCACTATCCCTTCCCCGGCGGGCAATTGCTGCGCACACCGTTTGCCGCGCTGGGTGCTTGGTATTACGGGCTGCGCGATAAGTACGGCCTATAAACACCATTGTGGCGAAGGGATTTATCCCCGTTGGGGGTGCGCAGCGCCCCCTCTTGAGCAGGAGGGAACTGCTGCGCAGTCCAACGGGGATAAATCCCCTCGCCACAGTAGATCAGCAAGGCTTAGGATCAGAGCTGATCCCGAGCGATCCCGCTGCGAATCCGCAGGATATCCGCCAGCACCGCCAGCGCAATTTCCGCCGGGGTCTTGCTGCCAAGGTTGAGGCCGATCGGCGCATGAATCCGCGCCAGCTCTGCCTCACTCAAGCCACCAATGCGGCGTAAGCGCTCGAAGCGTTTCTGCGACGTCTGCTGCGATCCCATCACACCGATGTAAAACGCCTCGGTGCGCACCGCTTCCATCATCGCCAGATCGTCGATGCGCGGATCATGGGTCAACGCCACTACCGCCGTATCGCGATGACAACCACCGTCGGCAATGAACACCGAAGGCAACTGTCGACGGATTTCCACGCTATTGAGCACCACGCCTTCAAGCACTTCATCACGCGGATCGCAGAGAATCACTTCGAAGCCAAGCCCTACCGCGAACTCGGCACAGGCCTGCGCCACACTTGAGTAGCCAGCGAGCAACAAGCGCTGTGCTGCACCGACACGAATGCGCACCCGATCGATCTCACGCTCGATCCGCGCGCCCTGCTCGCGATCAGCAAACAGAGCGCGCGCACCTTTGGCCAGATCGACTTCGCGAAGCAGACGACGTTGACCCAGCAGCGCCGACTCCAGTTCACGCAGGTGCGCCTGCACCGCGCAGTCGGCGTCAAGTTTCTCAACCAGCACATCAAGAATGCCGCCGCAAGGCAGACTGACCCGCGAGCGCGGATCATCGCCTTCGCCGTAACGCACGACGCTTACCGCTTCGAGAAACGCACCTTCGGCGACGCGCTCAAGGAAATCCTCCTCGACGCAACCGCCCGATAGCGAACCGATCCACTGCCCGCCTTCGTTCACCGCGAGCAGCGAACCCGGCGCGCGCGGTGCCGAGCCGTAAGTGGTCAGCACCGTGCACAGCCAGATTCGCTGCCCGGCCACCGACCATTCCAGCGCCCGACGCACCACTTGCAGATCGAGATGCTGCATATCAGTGGGCCCTGTGCTCGACGCTCGGCGCGTCGGCTTGCAGCTTCTGCACTTCGCTCACCGCCAGTTCAGCGCCCTGCCCGCCCCAACCCTGACGCAGGTAGTTGAGCAGATCAGTCAATTGCTCAGGACTGAGCTTTTCAGCAAAACCCGGCATCGGCTGCATGTGCTCGAACCCGGAGAACTTCTGTTCGCCGATGCCGTCCTCGATCACTCGCAACAGATTGCGCGGATCTTCCAGACGCAACGTCGTATTGCCACGCATGGCCACTGCAATGTGCGGTTTGCCTTCACCGCCAACCGCGTGACAACCGGCGCAGACGTTCAGATATTCCTGACGGCCGCGCTGGGCACTCGCGCTGAGCTTGTCCAGCGGTACTTCGACGAGCTCTTTGGCTGGTGGCGGTTGCTCGCCGAGAAGGAATGTCGCCATTGCTGCCAGATCAGCATCGCTCAGACCTTGAGTGCTGTTGTGAAACACCGGGAACATCTCGTTGAACATCGTCCCTTGCGCGCTCATGCCGTGCTTGAGAAACGTGCTCAGATCCTGCTGATTCCAGCCGCGCGCGGCCAGGTCGGTGGCCAGCAGGCTCGGCGCCAGATAACCATTGAGGATGCCGCCGGTCATGCGCTTGTCCATTTGCATCGCGCCGGGCAGGCCGCGTGGCGTATGGCATTCGCCGCAGTGACCGAGAACGTCGACCATGTACTGGCCGCGCTTCCACACCTCACTTTTGCCTTCGGCCGGTTCCAGCTTGACGTCTTTGCCGTAGAGCATGTTCCAGCCGGTCAGGCCCAGACGCACATTGAACGGAAAGCTCAGGCTGGTCACCGGTGCGGCGCGCTCGATCGGCTCGATGGTTTTCAGATACGCGTGAATCGCATCGGAATCGGCGCGCGGCATCAGGTGATACGAGGTGTACGGCATCGCCGGATACAGGTTCGCACCGTCGCGCCGCTTGCCTTCGGTCAACGCAGCGAAAAACTCATCATCACTGTACAGACCGATGCCGTGCTCTTTGCTCGGGGTGATGTTGGTGCCGTAGATCGTGCCGAATGGCGAGACGATCGGCAGGCCGCCGGCATAGGGCGCGCCACCCGGCGCGGTGTGACAAGCCATGCAGTCAGCAGCGCGAGCGAGGTATTCGCCGCGCTTGACCTGATCCTCGGCGTGGACCGCCAAAAGCGGCGCAGTCAGTCCGACCGCAAAAGTCAGGCGGGTCAGTAAACGCTTCATGCTCAACCCTCCTTGACCAGACCAAGATCGGTCAGCACGTTGCGCGTGGCGTTGTAATAACGCACGTACCCGGTGCAGCGGCAGACGTGATGGCCGAGGCTGTCCTCGATCACCTGTTCCAGCTTGCTGTGCACGGTTGGCTGACGCTGCAGCTTCTCCACCAGCACGGTGGCAGCGTTGACGAAGCCTGGCGCGCAGTAGCTGCACTGGAAGGCGAACTCGTCGACAAAGCGCTGCTGGATCGGATTGAGCTCAGTGACCTGGCCCTGCTCGTCGCGAGTGGCGTGGCCTTCGATGGTGCGGACTTTCTTGCCCTCGAAGTAGTGCGCGCCGGTGATGCAGGTGCGCACTTCTTCGCTGGTACCGTCGGGGTTATCGACGATCACCACGCAGGCGTGGCAGATCCCCTGACCGCAGCCCAGCCGCGAGCCGGTGAGGTTTTTGTATTCGTGCAGATAGTCGATCATCGGCAGGTCATCAGGGATGTCCACCGGGCCGACGGATTGACCATTGAGGGTCAGTTGAAGCGGACGGTTAGCCATTGAGGGCCTCCTTGATGCGCGCAGCGGTGATAGGCAAGTCACGAACACGTTTACCGATGGCATGCGCCACGGCGTTACCGATGGCACCGACAATCGGGATCATCACCACTTCGGCGA
Source organism: Pseudomonas sp. RG1 (assembly GCF_025910115.1). NCBI lineage: Bacteria > Pseudomonadati > Pseudomonadota > Gammaproteobacteria > Pseudomonadales > Pseudomonadaceae > Pseudomonas > Pseudomonas sp. RG1. Next base: position 53,737 of record NZ_JAPCIK010000018.1, on the reverse strand, counting down.
TGCCCTTGGACGGATCGCTCGGCGACAGCGGCGGCAGAATTTCCGCGGTCTGTTTCCACACGGCAACGTGACGGGCCATCGGCAGACGATAGCGGTTGAAGTTCCAGTCACCCTCCCCCGGCCCGCCTTCGTACAGCGGCATCTCTTCCATCAGCGCATGACCAATACCCATGGCGATACCGCCTTCGAGCTGGCCCTTGACCAACTCTTCAACCAGCACCCGACCACACTCGATCCACGAATGGTGGTTGAGCACCTCGACTTCCGCCGAGCCTTTATTGACCTTCAACTCGACCAGCGTCGCGACCGGGCTGTAATAGGTCACGGCAGCGTTGTTCAACTGCACTACCGGGTAGTTGACGTTCTGCCGATCGAGCAGGTGGAAGCCGGCGCTGTTCATCTGCGCTTTCTTCGCTTGCGGCGCGCCATCGCCATATTTCACCGCCAGACCGTCGAGCGGCAGACGCTCGCGCACGCCGTCGATGCTGTATTCAGCCTCGGCCCAGCTCCAGCGGTTGAAACCGTGCACCGTGGCGCCTGTCACCAGACCGCGTTCATGGGCGCGCTTGGCCAGCTCTTCGAAGCTCAGCGGTTGCATGCCGTTGGCGGTCAGCTTGCCGTCGACCCAATGCGCATCTTCGCGGCGCACTACGTAAGGGTTGGCCTGGCCGCCGTACGGACCCTGGCGCCAGATCTCCAGCGCCGCCGGCCACAAACCGTGGTTGAACAGCACCCGCGCCGCTTCACGGGTCGCGTGGCTGAAGTAATAGGCGGAGTTGGTCGCCGAAGACGCCGACGCCAACTTGCCGACCCAGCGCGGATTGCGCAGCAGATTGTCCTGCTCGGCCTGACTCATGATGTACGGGTTGCCGCTGGTGATCAGCTGCATTTCCTGCCACTCGGTTTCGCCGGTCTTCACCTCGTGCGCCGGGCTGCCGAGGAAATCGGCGACGACCAAGGCTTGCGAAGTGGACATGCCGGTGCCGATTTCGATGCCGATGTGGCGCAGAGTGATGCGCCCGTCCGCGGTGAATTGGATGCTGGCCATCGGCGCTTCGGAGCCGGTGCCGAAGTCTTTCTGGCAGATAGCGAAACCGACGCCGTACCAGTTATCCGGGTCTGCCGCTTCGCGTTGCCGCTTGATCGTGTCGCGGTTTTTCCAGACTTCGTGCACCGAGGCCTTGTCGAGAATTTCATGCAGGCGCAGTGCACCGGCCGGGATTGCGCCCTGGGTGTTTTTCATGCCGGAACGCAGGGCATTCCTGCGGCGCAAATCGATGGCGTCGACACCCAGGCGATTGGCGATCTCGTCGACCATCATTTCGGTCGCCGCCATGCTTTGCAGGGTGCCGTAACCGCGCATCGAGCCCGCCTCGACCGCGCGCGAGTGATACGCGGTGACTTGCAGGTCGTTCTGCGGCATGTAATAGATCGACTGCGCAGCCGTGGCGCCAACCGCCGCCACCGATGGGCTGTAGTTGACCCGACCGCCGCCGTCGACGCTCATTTCCGCGCGGAAAATCTTGAAGGTGTAGTCATTCTTGTCCACGGCCAACTGGTAGCGGATGTCGAACGGGTGACGCTTGATGCCGCTCTGGAACTGCTCGTAGCGGTCGTTGGCCAGACGCACCGGCACACCGGCGCCGTACAGCGCAGCCAGGGCTGCGTAGTAGACAAAAATGTTGTGGTCTTTGGAGCCATAGCCGACGGTATAGCCCGGGTGCATGTTGAGATTGGCCAGGCCGAAACGCGACGGCCCGATCATCTTCGCGGTCTCGGTCGCGACTTCCAGCGGGCATTGCGTCGCCACGACGAAATGCAGAGTTTTGGTTTTCGGGTCGTACCAGCCGTTGCCGTTGTCTGGCTCGAGGGCGGCCGGTTCGATCGACGGCGTCTTGTAGCGCTCATCGAACACCAGCCAGTTGTCTGGCGGCGTGTCGATTTCCTGCTTCATGCGGTCGGCGTAGAACAGGCCGCGCTCGGTGAGGTTGCCATGCAGGTTCGGCGATGCATTCCAGACTGGACGGCGGTTCTTCAGCATCGGGAACAGGATCGAATCCTTGAGGCTGGCGAACTCGTCTTCGTCCGCCGAGGTCGCGCCACCGACGCGCACGTAGCGGAAGCTGCCGTAGGGGTCGCCTTCGTAGAACGGCACCTTGGCGCCGTAACGAATCGCTTTGTCATTGAATTTGAGTTGATTCTTGGCCTGACGGAAACGCTCGAAGTCGTTCCAGATCAGAATCGCTACCGGGTGACCGATGAACATCGGCACTTTGCCTTCCGGCAGCAATGGATCAGGCGCGTGCTCTTCGGGGAAGACGATACCGTCCTTGTCCAGATCGGCAGCGGTAACGATGCGGTCCGGCTGCAGATCAGCGCCGAGCCACGACAGGTCATAGCCTGCGTAGATGCGGTCGGCCTTGATGGTTTTCAGCAGCATGGCGTGGCCTTGTTGCTCAGGCCAGCCAGGCATGTCCTTGGCGCGGATGTCGCGGGCAAACACCTTGCTGCCGCAGACCTTGGACAAGGCATCGTTACGTTGCCGCGCCTTGCCGTTATTGCCGAGCCATTTCTCGGACGGCACGGTGACGCTGTTTTCCATCAAGGCAGCCAGCGCCTGACTGCTGAGCGGCGTAAGCGTAACGCTCACACCCGCCACCAGCCCGCCCTGGAGGAACGAGCGCCGGGATATTTCACGGTTGGACATGGATCATCCTCTGGGCGGTTATAGGTCCGCCCTTGTGGTTATCTACTGGGGATCTCGAGTCGTGCAGAAGCTCTTTCTGGCGAAGCAAAGAGCTGTGTTGACAGTGCAAAGCTGACCGAAAGGTTAACTTTAAAGGTTTCTGCGCCCACAGCAAACAACCAGTTACAAAAACCTGACGAAATAATCAAAAAAATCAATGCGACGTGGCACCGCATCCGATCCGCCGAGATGACAGAGCGTGCCTATGGGGGAGTGAGCCTGCTCGCGAAAGCGTTTTCCAGGCAATACAGATTTTGAATGTGCCGACGCTTTCGCGAGCAGGCTCGCTCCCACAGGGATTCGCATGGACTTAAGGAGAGAGGAAGAGGAATAACCAAATTTCAGACACAAAAAACCCCGGTCTTTCGACCAGGGTCTTTGCTATCGATCCGATTCAGCCGATGGCTGGTTTCGGCGCTTCAAGGCGTTCAGTGGTCCTTGAAACAGATATGGCGCAGCGGACGGGACTCGAACCCGCGACCCCCGGCGTGACAGGCCGGTATTCTAACCGACTGAACTACCGCTGCGTATCGCTTTGAGCTTGCGCTCAAGTAACTCGTGTTGATTGCCGGCTTCGGTGCCTGGCAATCGCGAATCAGATGAATCTGACTCGTAAAATATGGCGCAGCGGACGGGACTCGAACCCGCGACCCCCGGCGTGACAGGCCGGTATTCTAACCGACTGAACTACCGCTGCGCGTCGGTGCAGGCACTTTCAGCCTACTCTCTTGCTTGCGCAAGCTTCTCGGGAGTGGTGGGTGATGACGGGATCGAACCGCCGACATTCTGCTTGTAAGGCAGACGCTCTCCCAGCTGAGCTAATCACCCGTTTGCATCTCCGAGGCCGCGAAATTTACGCAGGTGGCGAAGCTAAGTCAATAGCAGGATTGGAGTTTTTTTCAAAAACGGGTTTTAGCTGCAAGCTGCAAGCTCCAAGAAAAAGCAGGATCACCTAAAGCAGGCACACCAGCGTCTTGCTTTAGCTTGCAGCTTGCAGCTGCCTTTCACTGCTCGTAGATCATCTTCTTGGTCATGCCGCCATCGACGACAAATTCCTGGCCGGTGACAAATCCGGCATTCCTCGACAGCAACCACGCCACCATCGCCGCCACGTCCTCGACAGTCCCTACCCTGCCCGCCGGATGCTGAGCATGATCGGCATCGGCCAAAGGTTCGGCGCGACGCACCGAGGGATCACGGGCATCGATCCAGCCCGGACTGACTGCGTTCACGCGGATTTCCGGTCCAAGGCTGATTGCCAGCGCATGGGTCAGCGCCAACAGCCCGCCCTTGCTCGCAGCGTAGGCCTCGGAGTCCGCCTCCGACTGTCGCGCGCGGGTCGAGGCCAGATTGACGATCGAACCGTTGTGCGCACGCAGATAAGGCGCACAGTGCTTGGCCAGCAACATCGGCCCGCTCAGATTCACCGCCAGCACCCGATTCCAATACGCCAGATCGAGGCTTTCCAAGGTGATGTTGTGCGGATCGGCGACCGCCGCGTTGCAGACCAATGCATCAAGGCGACCAAACTGCCCCAATACCTCGGCCACGCCCAGCGCGACCTGATTTTCGTCGGCGACGTCCATGGCGATGAACCAGGCGTTCTCGCCCAGCACCTTCGCCACTTTCGAACCACGCACCCGATCAAGATCGGTCAGCACCACCTGCCAGCCTTCGCTGATCAGCCAAGCGGCGATTCCGAGGCCAATACCGCGCGCAGCCCCGGTGACCAGCGCCACGCGGCCATGGGTGTTGGCCGCGGGTGTGGACAACTCGATCACAATGCCGCCAGACCGCGCGCCAGATCAGCTTGCAGGTCAGCCACGTCTTCCAGACCGACCGCAACGCGGATCAGACTGTCACGAATGCCTGCCGCTTCACGCTCCTGTGGCGCCAGACGGCCGTGGGAGGTGGTGCTTGGATGGGTGATCGTGGTTTTGCTGTCGCCGAGGTTGGCGGTGATCGAAATCAACCGCGTGGCATCGATAAAGCGCCAGGCGCCTTCTTTGCCGCCCTTGACCTCGAAGCTGACCACCGCACCAAAACCCTTCTGCTGGCGCTGGGCCAACTCGTGCTGCGGATGGCTCTTGAGGCCGGCGTAATGGACTTTCTCGATGCCGTCCTGCTGCTCCAGCCATTCGGCCAGCGCCTGAGCGTTGGCGCAATGCGCCTTCATGCGCAGGTTGAGGGTCTCGAGGCCTTTAAGGAAGATCCACGCGTTGAACGGGCTGAGGGTCGGCCCGGCGGTCCGCAGGAAACCCACCACTTCTTTCATCTGCTCACCGCGACCGGCGACAACGCCGCCCATGCAGCGGCCCTGACCGTCGATGAACTTGGTCGCCGAGTGCACGACAATATCCGCGCCAAGCTTCAGCGGCTGCTGCAACGCCGGGGTGCAGAAGCAGTTGTCGACCACCAGCTGCGCGCCCTTGGCATGAGCGATTTCAGCCAGCGCGGCGATATCCACCAGCTCGGCCAACGGGTTGGACGGCGACTCGACAAAGAGCAGTTTGGTGTTGGACTTGATCGCCGCATCCCAGGCCGACAGATCGGCCAGCGGTACGTAATCGACTTCGACACCGAAGCGCTTGAAATACTTCTCGAAGAGGCTGATGGTCGAGCCGAACACGCTGCGCGACACCAGCACATGATCGCCAGCACTGCATAGGCTCATCACCACCGCCATGATCGCGGCCATGCCGGTGGCCGTGGCAACGGCTTGCTCGGCGCCTTCCAGCGCAGCAATGCGCTCTTCGAATGCGCGCACGGTCGGGTTGGTATAACGCGAGTAGACGTTACCCGGCACTTCACCGGCAAAGCGCGCCGCCGCATCGGCAGCGGTGCGGAACACGTAGCTGGAAGTGAAGAACATCGGATCACCGTGTTCGCCTTCCGGCGTGCGGTGCTGACCGGCACGGACGGCCAGGGTATCGAACGCTACGCCTTCGAGGTCGCTGTCCAGCCGACCGGCATCCCATTCCTGACTCATGCTGTCTCTCCTTTGTTCACGAACAATAAATATCAGATACAAAACCGGCCCCTCAGGGCCGGTGGAAACTCAGTTGTTGTACAGATCGATGATCGCACTGACTGCCTGGGTCTTGACCTTCGAGGCATCGTTGCGCGCCTGTTCGATCTTGTTCAGGTAAGCCTCGTCGACGTCACCGGTCACGTACTTGCCGTCGAACACTGCGCAATCGAAGTGTTCGATCTTGATCTTGCCGCCACCGACCGCTTCGATCAAGTCAGGCAGGTCCTGATAGATCAGCCAGTCAGCGCCGATCAGGTCGGCCACGTCCTGAGTCGAACGGTTGTGCGCGATCAGTTCGTGGGCGCTCGGCATGTCGATACCGTACACGTTCGGGAAGCGCACCGCAGGTGCCGCCGAGCAGAAGTAGACGTTTTTCGCGCCGGCTTCGCGGGCCATCTGGATGATCTGCTTGCAAGTGGTGCCGCGCACGATCGAGTCATCGACCAGCATGACGTTCTTGCCGCGGAATTCCAGCTCGATGGCGTTGAGCTTCTGGCGTACCGACTTCTTGCGCGCAGCCTGGCCCGGCATGATGAAGGTGCGACCGATGTAACGGTTCTTGACGAAGCCTTCGCGGAATTTCACGCCCAGGTGATTGGCCAGTTCCAGCGCAGCGGTACGGCTGGTGTCCGGAATCGGGATGACCACGTCGATGTCGTGCTCAGGACGCTCACGCAGGATTTTCTCGGCGAGTTTCTCGCCCATGCGCAGACGTGCTTTGTACACCGACACGCCGTCGATGATCGAATCCGGACGCGCCAGGTAGACGTGTTCGAAGATGCACGGGGTCAGGGACGGGTTGGTTGCGCACTGACGGGTGTGCAGCTTGCCATCTTCGGTGATGTACACCGCTTCGCCTGGCGCGAGATCGCGGATCAGGGTGAAACCGAGCACGTCCAGGGAAACGCTTTCCGAGGCGATCATGTACTCGACGCCTTCGTCGGTGTGACGCTGGCCAAACACGATCGGCCGAATGCCGTGCGGGTCGCGGAAACCGACGATGCCGTAACCGGTGACCATCGCCACAACGGCGTAACCACCCACGCAGCGGTTGTGCACGTCGGTCACGGCGGCGAACACGTCTTCTTCGGTCGGCTGCAGCTTGCCGCGCTGGGCCAGCTCGTGGGCGAACACGTTGAGCAGCACTTCCGAGTCGGAACTGGTGTTGACGTGACGCAGATCGGATTCGTAGATCTCTTTGGCCAACTGTTCAACGTTGGTCAGGTTACCGTTGTGCGCCAGGGTGATGCCGTACGGCGAGTTTACGTAGAACGGCTGGGCTTCGGCCGACGTCGAGCTGCCGGCAGTCGGGTAACGGACGTGGCCGATACCCATGTGGCCGACCAGACGCTGCATGTGACGCTGCTGGAACACGTCACGTACCAGGCCATTATCCTTGCGCAGGAACAACCGGCCATCATGGCTGGTCACGATACCGGCAGCGTCCTGGCCGCGGTGCTGGAGCACGGTTAGCGCGTCATACAGCGCCTGATTGACGTTCGACTTACCGACGATACCGACGATGCCACACATGCGACGCAACCCCTACTTAATGGATCTGAACTGAACAACACTTACTGAGGCGTTTTCGCCGTCGGCAAGAGCTGCTCCTTGAACGGAATCTCAGCGGGTACGCTGATTCCGCTGGCAAGCCACTGACTGCTCCACCCGAGTATCAGGTTTTTGGACCAGTCGGCGACCAATAGAAACTTGGGCACGAGCTGTGATTCTTTCCACCACCCGTCCTGCTGTACCGGCCCCAGGCTCAACAGCCCGACCGCCACGACCACCAGCAACACGCCACGCGCTGCGCCGAAGGCCATGCCGAGGAATCGATCGGTCCCGGACAACCCGGTGACGCGAACCAACTCGCCGATAAGATAATTGATCATTGCGCCCACGATCAGTGTGGCGACAAACATGATGGCACAGCCCGCGATCACGCGAGCCGATGGGGTTTCGATGTATCCGGCGAGGTACTCGGACAGTGAGCCACCAAACATCCAGGCAACCGTTCCTGCGATGATCCAGGTCAGCAGCGATAACGCTTCCTTTACGAAGCCGCGGCTCAGACTGATCAATGCGGAGATGGCGATGATTGCAACGATCGCCCAGTCAACCCAGGTAAATGGCACAGTGCAGCCTACAGACGGATAAGGCGGCGCATTTTAGCAGAGCGCATGGCTGTCGGTAAGCTGCGATTGTCAGTGCTTTTCAATCGAGGTGATAGATTTCAGCCACGTTCAGGCTGAAAACGGACAACGAAGCCCTTGAGGTTCTGTTGACGGCTCAGCAGATCACGCAGACGGTCGGCTTCGGCACGCTCGATCAGCGGACCGACGAACACCCGATTCTTGCCATCGGCCGAACGAATGTAGGCGTTATAACCCTGGCTGCGCAGGTTCTTCTGCAGGCTCTCGGCGCTGGCGCGGCTCGACAGGCTGGCAAGTTGCACCGACCAACTCACCGACAGACCGTTGGCATCGACGCGGCTCTGCGTGGTGTCAGGCTTGCTGGTTGCCGAGGTGATTGGCTGAGCCGGCGCCGGAATCGGCTTGGCCACCGGTGGCGGCGTTGCCGGGCGGGCTATCTGCGCAGGGATGGTCGGTGCTGGCGCAGCCGGAGCAGCCGAAGCAGCCGGGGCCGCAGGCACCGCTTCTTCAGCGACCTCTTCGTCCGTTGGCACCGGCTCTTGTGGCAAAGCCTGGGGCTCAGGCACGGCGACCGGGTCCATTTGCACTTGCGGCATGGCCGAAGGCTGAGGCGCAGCCGGGGCCTCGACGGTCACCTGACGCTGCTCATCCTGACGGGAAAACAGCATCGGCAGGAAGATCACCGCCAGCGCCACCAGCACCAGCGCGCCAACCATGCGCTGCTTGTACGCTTTATCCAGCAAAGCCATTTGCCGCTTCCTCCGTGGAGCGCCGGGCCAGCCATTCAAGGGCCTCGGCGACACAATAAAATGATCCGAACAACAGAATCTCGTCGTCGCTGGTTGCCTCAGCGCACTGCCCTTCCAGAGCGGCCGCAACGCTGGCATAGGACGTAACCGAAGCACCAAGGTTCTGCAGCGCTGCCTCAAGCTCAGCTACGGGACGCGCACGCGGCGAATCCAGCGGCGCGACAGCCCAATGCGCGACACTAGCATTCAATTCGCCAACAACACCATCGAGATCCTTGTCCGCCAGCAACCCGAACACCGCCAGACGCTTGCCAACCGGCGGCCGCGCAGCCAGACGTCGCGCGAGATATTCAGCGGCATGCGGATTGTGACCAACATCCAGCAACAGGTTCAGGCGCTTGCCGTTCCATTCGAACGAACGACGATCAAGGCGCCCGACCACGCGCGTCGCCTGCAACGCCGCGACAATCTGTTCGGCATTCCACGGCAAACCTGTCAGCAGATAGGCTTGCAGCGCCAGCGCGGCGTTTTCCATCGGCAGATCAAGCAGTGGCAAATCACGCAATTCGACCGCTTGGCCCTGCGCGTCGGTACCGCGCCACTGCCAGTGCTGCTCAGTGATGCCGAGATCGAAATCGCGACCACGCAGAAAAAACGGGCAAGCCAGTTCGCGTGCCTTGTCGAGCAGCGGTTGCGGAGGATTCAGGTCGCCACACAGAGCAGGCTTGCCCTGGCGGAAGATTCCGGCCTTCTCGAAGGCTACGGATTCGCGGGTATTGCCCAGATAATCGGCGTGATCGACGCCAATGCTGGTGACCAGCGCGATGTCGGCATCCACCACATTGACGGTATCCAGACGCCCGCCCAACCCGACTTCAAGCACCACAGCATCAAGCGCGGACTGTTGGAACAGCCAGAACGCCGCCAGGGTGCCCATTTCGAAGTAAGTCAGGGAAGTCTCGCCGCGGCCCGCCTCGACCGCAGCAAAGGCTTCGCACAGCTGGGCGTCAGTGGCTTCGACGCCATTGAGCTGCACCCGCTCGTTGTAACGCAACAGGTGCGGAGAATTGTAGACGCCAACGCTCAGGCCCTGCGCACGCAGCAAAGAAGCCACGAACGCGCAGGTCGAACCCTTGCCGTTGGTGCCGGTGACCGTGATCACCCGAGGCGCCGGCTGGCCCAGCCCCATGCGGGACGCTACCTGTTGCGAACGCTCCAGGCCCATGTCGATGGCCGACGGATGCAACTGCTCGAGGTAGGCGAGCCATTCACCAAGGGTGCGCTGGGTCATACGTTGGCAGGCACCGGCGGCACCACGATTGGCTCGATCGGCGCGGCGACGAACTTCGGCGTCGGCTTGCCAGTCATCTGCGCCAGCAGGTTACCCAGACGCGGACGCAGTTCCTGACGGTGAATGATCATGTCGATTGCACCGTGCTCCAGCAGGAATTCGCTGCGCTGGAAGCCTTCCGGCAGTTTTTCGCGCACGGTCTGCTCGATTACCCGCGGACCGGCGAAGCCGATCAGGGCTTTCGGTTCGCCAACGATGACGTCACCGAGCATCGCCAGACTGGCGGAAACGCCGCCGTAGACCGGGTCGGTCAGTACGGAGATGAACGGAATGCCTTCTTCACGCAGGCGCGCCAGCACGGCCGAGGTCTTGGCCATCTGCATCAGCGAGATCAGCGCTTCCTGCATGCGCGCGCCACCGGAAGCGGCGAAGCAGATCATCGGGCAGCGGTTTTCCAGTGCGTAGTTGGCAGCGCGAACGAAGCGCTCACCGACGATGGCGCCCATGGAACCGCCCATGAAGTTGAATTCGAATGCCGAAACCACTACCGGCATGCCCAGCAGGGTACCGCTGACCGAGATCAGCGCATCTTTCTCGCCGGTCTGCTTCTGCGCAGCGACCAGGCGGTCCTTGTACTTCTTGCCGTCGCGGAATTTCAGACGGTCAACCGGCTCCAGGTCAGCACCCAGTTCGTTGCGGCCTTCCGGATCGAGGAAGATGTCGATGCGCGCACGTGCGCCGATGCGCATGTGGTGGTTGCACTTGGGGCAAACGTCCAGGGTCTTTTCCAGTTCCGGACGGTACAACACCGCCTCGCAGGATGGGCATTTGTGCCACAGACCTTCAGGCACCGAGCTCTTCTTGACCTCCGAGCGCATGATCGAAGGGATCAGTTTGTCTACTAACCAGTTGCTCATGCTTTCTTTCTCCAGTACCGGCGGCCCGAACGCTCTGGTTCGCAGCCCCGCGTATGCCCTTGAGCTAAATTCATGTGTGTGGCGATGGTTGATGAACAGTCGCGGTCAGCGCGGAACATGACCTGCGTACGATTCAGCAACCCTCAGCCGCGCCTGCTTTGTGCAAGTGCATTGATGGACGGCGGCAGACTGCCAGCCGTCACATCGACGATGTATTGCCGCGCACCGCGCTGATGAATGCGCGAATCTTGTGGTGATCCTTGATGCCTTTGCTCGCCTCTACTCCGCCGCTGACATCCACCGCGTAAGGCTTGACCCGTGCCACCGCGTCGGCAACGTTCTCCGGCGTCAGGCCGCCGGCCAGAATCAGCGGCTTGCTCAGGTGTTGCGGAATCAGTGACCAGTCAAACGCCTCGCCGGTTCCGCCAGGCACCCCTTCGACATACGTGTCGAGCAGTACGCCACTAGCGCCGGGAAAGGCATCGCAGGCAGCGGCAATGTCATCGCCAGCCTTGACCCGCAGCGCTTTGATGTACGGACGATGCCAGCCTTCGCACTCCTGCGCGCTTTCGTCGCCATGGAATTGCAGTAGATCAAGCGGCACCGCATCGAGGATTTCTCCCAGCTCGCAACGACTGGCGTTGACGAACAGCCCCACGGTGGTGACGAACGGCGGCAACGCCTTGATGATCGCCCTTGCCTGCTGCACATTCACTGCACGCGGGCTCTTGGCGTAAAACACCAGACCAATCGCATCGGCGCCGGCTTCGACGGCGGCCAGCGCATCTTCGATGCGGGTAATGCCGCAGATCTTGCTGCGAACAGCTGACATGTCAGGAAAACCTCAAGGCAAAATCCGAAAACGTCCCGGATGGTAACAAAAGCGTCCAAGGGCGTCAGCCGTCAAGTTCGGAGAAACCCGTAAGGAAATGTGGCCCGATAAAGCGCTCGGGCAACGGGAATTCGTCGTGGTACTCGACCTGCACCAGATACAGCCCGTACGGATGCGCCGTCACCCCGCCGGAGCGACGCTCGCGACTCTCCAGCACTTCTTTCATCCACTCCACCGGGCGCTCCCCGGCACCGATGGTCATCAGCACACCGGCAATATTGCGCACCATGTGATGCAGGAAGGCATTGGCACGAATGTCGAGCACGATCATCTTGCCGTGTCGGGTCACGCGCAGGTGATGCATCTTCTTGATCGGCGACTTGGCCTGGCACTGACCGGCCCGGAACGCGCTGAAATCGTGAGTACCGATCAGGTACTGCGCGGCCTCGGCCATACGCTCGGCGTCGAGCGGACGGTGATTCCAGGTGATTTCTTCATTGAGGTGCGCCGGCCGAATCTGATCGTTGTAGATCACATAGCGATAACGCCGGGCGATGGCCTTGAAGCGCGCATGAAAATGCGCCGGCATGACCCTGGCCCAGCTGACGCTGATGTCATGGGGCAGATTGATGTTGGCGCCCATGACCCAGGCTTTCAGCGAGCGATCAACCTGGGTGTCAAAGTGCACCACTTGGCCGCAGGCATGCACGCCGGCGTCGGTACGCCCGGCGCATTGCAGGGAAACCGGTGAATTGGCGACTTTCGACAGAGCTTTTTCAAGCTCTTCCTGCACCGTCGCCACACCGGTCAACTGACGCTGCCAGCCGCTGTAGCGCGAGCCTTTGTACTCAACGCCCAGCGCGACGCGGTAAAAGCCGTCGGGCGCCATTTCGGCGACCGGGTTATCTATGTTTGCCAAGGTGGGACAGCCTGCTGATTTTGCAAAGGCGGGCATTATAAGGCGGTGGGCCGGGGATGCCAGAGTTCTCTATCGGCAGTACCGCCGCCTTCGCGAGCAGGCTCGCTGCCACATTTGCAATGCATCCCCCTGTGGGAGCGAGCCTGCTCGCGAAAGCAATCGATCAGACACCGCCGAATCCGGCACCAACAAAAACGGCAGCCCCGCCGGGCTGCCGCTTGTTGTTTACCGCTGAACTTACGCCAGGTTGGAAAGCATTTCCTTGGCCTCGCCCCGCTGCTTCTCGTCACCCTCAGTCAACACTTCGTTGAGGATGTCACGGGCACCGTCGGCGTCGCCCATGTCGATGTAGGCCTGGGCCAGATCGAGTTTGGTCGCCGCTTCGTCGGTGCCGGCGAGGAAGTCGAAATCGTCTTCGCCCAGATCGTCACCCATCGCCGCGTCCGCTTCGGTGAAGCTCGGCTCGGCCATGCTTTGCGACAGGCGATCCAGCTCGGCATTGACGTCGTCCAGCTCGGCCGCGAAGGCATCCGGCTCAGCAGCTGGGTTGCTGTCCATTTCGTCCGCCAGCGACAGGTCGAAATCGGCTGGCAGCTCCAGATCGTCCTGCGGCACGTCAGCAACTACCGGCGTCTCGACCGGCGGCAGATCTTTCACACCGTCATCAAGATCCAGCAGGAAGTCATCTTCAGCCAACGTGGCCGGCGATGGTTCGGCGCCCAGATCCATATCCAGATCGAAGTCCGACAGATCGTCGAGATTGTCTTTCATCTCGGTCTGTTCTTGCAGCACCGAAGCGAAGCTCAGATCGTCTTCGGCCGGAAACGCGTCGAGCTCGACAGGCGCTTCGGGCTCGACCGCTGGCGCAGGATCGACCGGGGTGATGTTGTCGAGGTCGTCCAGGCTCAAATCGAACGCGGTGTCGAGGTCGTCAGCGGCGGTCTCGGGCGCTTGCGGCTCGTCTTGCAGCAGTTCCTTGACGTACTGCGCGTCCAGCTCGGCAGCGACGGCGGCAGCCGCCAGCCCACCGGCAGCAACCACGGCCATGGCCGGGAAGCGGCTCTTCAGTGCTTCGACCTTGGCGAAGTTATCGCCATTAGCCACCAGTTGACGCTCCTGCGCGACGAACGCATCACGGTCGCCCTGCTGGCCGTAGACTTCCATCAGCTTCAGGCGCAGATCGCTGCGTTCCGGCTCAAGGCTGACGCCCTCTTCCAGCAGCGCGGCGGCTTGATTGAGGCGACCGGCATTGATGTGCGATTGCGCTTTGTCGAGCACATCATCAGAGCGCTCGCCGGCCGGGGCCACCAGAGGTGCGGCAATCGGCGCAGCCATCACCACCGGAGTGACGACCGGCGCTGGAGTTGGCGCAGGTGCCGGAGCTGGCGTATTGAGTTTGACGCTGGCTGCCGGGGTTTCCAGGCCAGAGAAGCTGCTTTCCGGCAGATCCTGCTCAGCGGAGAACTCTTGCTCTTCAGCCAGAGCGCGGGCCATGCGCAGGTGCTTTTCGGCTTCCTGCTGGGCTTTGCGACGGCGCGCCAGCAGCAACAGCAGAAGCAGCAGAACCACCGCACCGCCGCCGATCAGGCCGAGCAGGATCGGATTGGTCAGCAGTTCATTGAAGGCTTTATCGTCATCGGCGGCAGCAGGCGTGGTTTCGACCACCGGCTCGACGACTGGCTCAACCGGGGTTTCCGCTGGCGGCGCGATGGCCGACTCTGGAGTCGGGGAAGCCGCTGCGGCGTCGGCCGGGGTGGCTGGCGGTGTTGCGGCCAGTTCGGCAGTGATCGCCGGCACCGGCGGCACAGCAGCAGTGGCGCCGTCGGCCTGCATCTTCGCCAGTTGATTGTTCTTCAGCTCGATCAGCTTTTGCAGCTTGTCCAACTGGCTCTGCAGATCCGCCATGCGGCTTTTCAGTTCCTCGTTGTCACGACGGGTCGTGTCGAGGTTTTCCTGGGTGATTGCCAGTTTGTTGCTCAGCGCCTTGGCGTCGCCGGCCGGGCCTTTCGCACCGGGCTTGGCGCTTTCCGCCGAGACCAGGCTCAGGTTGTCCTGAGTGTTGGCCGCTGCACCGGTATTGCCACGGCCGCGATTGGTTGCATCCAACTGCTGCTGACCGGTGCCAGGCTTGGCCGCGTAACGACGGCCCTGACGCCACGCTTCGTTCTGCGCCGCCACTTCAGCGATGGCCGCCGACTGCGGCAGCGCCGTGCTTTGTACCGGATCCGGCAGACGCAGCACCTGACCGGTTTTCAGACGGTTGATGTTGCCGTCGATAAAGGCATTCGGATTGAGCGCCTGAATCGCCAGCATGGTCTGCTGGACCGAGCCACCGTTGCGCGCCTTCGCGGCGATTTCCCACAGGGTGTCGCGCGGCGTGGTGGTGTATTGATTGCGATGGGTGGCGCCGGTGGTTGGCGCGGTGATGGTCTGCGACGGCGCCGGTTGCGCGGCGGCGTCAGCGGTCTGCGGCGAGAATTTCGACGGATCGAGCAGCACGCTGTAATCACGCAGCAGGCGGCCATTGGGCCACATCACCTGCACGAGGAACTTCACCATCGGTTCCGACAGCGGTTGGCTCGAGGTCACGCGCAACACGCTTTTGCCGCTGGCGTTGAGTACCGGGGTGAACGTCAGGTCATTGAGAAAGGCCTGCCGATCGACGCCAGCCTTGGCGAAGTCTTCAGGGGAAGCCAGGCTCGGCACCACCTCGGCGGCGGTGAGATCCTTGACGTCGAGCAGCTCGATTTCAGCCACCAACGGCTGGTTCAGGGTCGACTTCAGGGTCAGCTCCCCGAGCCCGAGGGCATGCGCCATACCGGAGGACAGCGCCGAGGCGGCCGCTATTGCTAACACCAGTTTGCGAACTTGAACCATAGCCTCATCCTTTGTTTGAACGTTCCTCGGCCAGCGAGAAGCTTTTGAATACCGCTGCCGTAAGGCATTGCATGCGACGACGGGGGTCGCCGCGCGCGATCATTTCGGTGCTGCCCCGGAAAGTCCCGGAGGGTGACTCGTCATCGACGCGCTTCGGGCAAGCATAGCGCTCACCTAGAATCAGTCGACAAATTGTTGCCAAGTATCTTTTACAGCAGGTCTTTTATCAACAACTCAGCCAGTTGCACGGCATTGAGCGCCGCGCCTTTGCGTACGTTATCTGACGTCAGCCAAAGATTTAGTTCCGCCAGGTCGTCGACACCACTGCGCACGCGGCCGACATAGACCACGTCCTGCCCCACCGCATCGCCGACCGCGGTCGGATAATCGCCGGCCTCGACCAGCTCGATGCCCGGTGCAGCCTCGAGCGCGGCGTTGACTTTTTCCAGGTCAACAGCGCTGCCTGACTGCAAGGTCACGCTAAAGCTATCGCCAAAAAACACCGGGGCTTGAACGCAAGTGGCAGAAATCTTCAATAAAGGTTTTGCCAGCACCTGGCGCAGCTCTCGAACCAATCGTTTTTCCAGCAGCGTGTGGCCCTGCGCATCAGGCGTACCGACTTGTGCCAGCAGGTTGAACGCCATCTGCCGGTCGAAGAACGTCGGTTCCAGCGGACGCATGTTGAGCAGCTCGGCGGTCTGCCGCGCGAGCTCGGTGACCGCTTCGCGACCTTGGGCAGAAACGGCCAGGTTGGCGGTGACGTTGACGTATTGCAGATCGAGCAGATCGAGCAGCGGCGCCAGTACCACAGCAAGCGTAGTGGCCGACGGGCTTGGGCTGCTGACCTGGAACGGGCTTTTCAGACTGGCGAGAATATCGGCATTGGCCTCGGGCACCACTTGTGGCGCCTGATCCGCAGGCAGCGCGCCGGATAAATCGATCAGAGAGCAACCGGCAGCGTGGGCGCGAGCGGCGTAGCTCAGCGACACTGCAGCGCCAGCGGCGAAGAACACCAGTCTGACCTTGCTGAAATCGAACTCGTCGACCTCGCGCACGCGGACGTTTTTGTTGCGGAACAGCACCGAGCTGCCGGCCGATTCGCTGCTGGCCAGCAGGTGCAAATTGCCGACCGGAAAGTCGCGCTCTTCGAGAATCTGTACGAGGGTTTCGCCGACAGTACCGGTGGCGCCGATAACGGCGATATCGAAAGTCTGGGTCATGGAACTACCTCTGGCAAAACGGGGGGAGCGGCACTTTACCGGGTGGGTGGCGCACAGGCAATTTCTGCCCGTACCGATCGTTCCGACGCTCTGCGTGGGAATGTCTCAACGGACGCTCCGCATTCTGCTTTGGAAGGGACGCAGAGCGTCCCGGGATGCATTCCCACGCGGAGCATGGGAACGATCATTGCGCATAAAAAAACCCGCACCTCTCACAAGGCACGGGCTCTTTCATTGCTTCAAGCGATCAACGCTCCAGCAGGATTCGCAGCATGCGACGCAGCGGTTCGGCCGCGCCCCACAGCAGTTGGTCGCCGACGGTGAAGGCGCCGACGAATTGCGAACCCATGTTCAGCTTGCGCAGACGACCGACCGGTACATTCAGGGTGCCGGTGACCTTGGTCGGGCTCAGCTCCTGCATGCTGATCTCGCGGTTGTTCGGTACCAGCTTGACCCACGGGTTGTGCTGGCTGATCAGCCCTTCGATATCGGCGATCGGTACGTCTTTGTTCAGCTTGATGGTCAGCGCCTGGCTGTGGCAGCGCATGGCGCCGATGCGCACGCAGATGCCGTCGACCGGGATCGGACTCTTGAAGCGACCGAGGATCTTGTTGGTCTCGGCTTGGGCCTTCCACTCCTCGCGGCTCTGACCGTTTGGCAGTTCCTTGTCGATCCACGGGATCAGGCTGCCGGCCAGCGGTACGCCGAAGTTTTCGGTCGGGTAGGCTTCGCTGCGCATGGCCTCGGCCACGCGACGGTCGATGTCGAGGATCGCGCTGGCCGGGTCGGCCAGTTGATCGGCGACAGCGGCGTGGGTCGCACCCATCTGCTTGATCAGTTCACGCATGTTCTGCGCGCCGGCACCGGAAGCCGCCTGATAGGTCATGGCGCTCATCCACTCGACCAGACCGGCCTCGAACAGACCGCCCAGACCCATCAGCATCAGGCTGACGGTGCAGTTGCCGCCGATGTAGTTCTTGGTGCCCGCGTCCAGTTGCTGGTCGATGACCTTGCGGTTGACCGGGTCGAGAATGATCACCGCGTCATCGTTCATGCGCAGGCTCGACGCCGCGTCGATCCAGTAGCCCTGCCAGCCGGCTTCACGCAGCTTGGGGAACACTTCGCTGGTGTAGTCGCCGCCCTGGCAGGTCAGGATCACGTCGAGGGTCTTCAGCTCGTCAATGCTGTAAGCGTCCTTGAGCGGAGCAATGTCCTTGCCCACGGACGGGCCTTGGCCACCGACATTGGACGTGGTGAAAAACACCGGCTCGATAAGATCGAAATCCTGCTCTTCCAGCATCCGCTGCATGAGCACGGAACCGACCATCCCGCGCCAACCGATCAGACCTACACGTTTCATCGCAACTACACCTTCTTGAAAAGTGGGCCGCTGCTTTGTATTGAATTTCGCAGCGGGCCCGAGAGATTACAGATTCCGCAGCGCGGCGACTACTGCGTCGCCCATTTCCTGCGTACCGACTTTGGTACAACCGGCCGAGTGGATGTCACCGGTGCGCAAGCCCTGATCGAGCACCACACTGACAGCTTTTTCGATGGCATCGGCAGCGTCGTGCAGATTGAAGCTGTAACGCAGCATCATCGACACCGACAGGATCGTCGCCAGCGGGTTGGCAATGCCTTTGCCAGCGATGTCCGGCGCCGAACCGTGGCACGGCTCGTACATGCCCTTGTTGTTGGAGTCCAGCGAGGCCGACGGCAGCATGCCGATCGAACCGGTGAGCATCGACGCTTCGTCGGAGAGGATGTCGCCGAACATGTTGTCGGTGACGATCACGTCGAACTGCTTGGGTGCGCGCACCAACTGCATGGCGGCGTTGTCGACGTACATGTGGCTCAGTTCGACTTCCGGGTAATCCTTGGCCACCTGCTCGACCACTTCACGCCACAACTGACTGGATGCCAGGACGTTGGCCTTGTCCACCGAGCAGAGCTTCTTGCCACGAACCATGGCCATGTCGAAACCGACACGGGCG
Source organism: Pseudomonas sp. RG1 (assembly GCF_025910115.1). Lineage (NCBI taxonomy): Bacteria > Pseudomonadati > Pseudomonadota > Gammaproteobacteria > Pseudomonadales > Pseudomonadaceae > Pseudomonas > Pseudomonas sp. RG1. The sequence continues at coordinate 35,008 of NZ_JAPCIK010000018.1, read as the reverse complement.
ATGCGGCGAATTTCGCTTTCGCTGTACGGCAGGGTGTCGTAGGACTGACGCTCGCCATTGTCCAGCGTACGGGTGCCACGCGGCGCGCCGAAGTAAATGCCGCCGGTCAGCTCACGGACGATGAGGATGTCCAGACCGGCAACGATTTCCGGCTTCAGGCTCGACGCGTCGGCCAGTTGCGGATAGAGGATCGCCGGGCGCAGGTTGCCGAACAGGCCCAGTTGCGCACGAATTTTCAGCAGACCGCGCTCAGGGCGGATGTCACGCTCGATGGTGTCCCATTTCGGCCCACCGACAGCGCCCAGCAGCACGGCGTCGGCAGCCCGTGCACGATCAAGGGTTTCGTCGGCCAGCGGCACGCCGTGCTTGTCGATGGCCGCGCCACCGATCACGTCGTGGCTCAGCTCGAAGCCCAGGCTGTACTTGTCATTGGCCAATTCCAGCACCTTGACCGCTTCGGCCATGATTTCCGGACCGATACCATCACCCGGGAGAATCAGAATCTGCTTGCTCATGCTTTCCTCGTGTCTTCAAGCGGTGCGCCACTGAACGGCGCGCCGGGAAAAATTCTTATCGCTCAGCCATCAGTACGATCACATCGGTACTGAACGAGCCGTCGGTATCTATCTCAAAATACTCACGCACTTCGTTGCCCATCGACTGCTGCAACTGGCGGATCGCCGCGCGCATCACGTCAGGTGTGCGCATGCGCTCGACCCAACTGCTGTACTCCAGACGCAGGCGCTGACGGGTAGTACTGCGCACATGCAGACCGGCTTCGCTGACCTGCCGCAGCCACTCGGCGGCGGAGTAGTCGCGGACATGGCTGGTGTCGCGCAGCACTTCAACGCTTTGCAGGTAAGTGTCGAACAACGCACTGCCCGGTGACAACACATCAACGAACGCCGCCACCCCGCCCGGCTTCAGCATCCGACGCACTTCGCGCAAGGCCAGACCGAGGTCGCTCCAGTGATGCGCCGAGTACCGGCTAAACACAAAATCGAACTCGCCATCGACGAACGGCAAGCGCTCGGCAGCGCCGTTGACGGTAATGATGTTGCTCAAGCCGCGATCGACGGCAGCGCCGGCAACCACATCAAGCATTTGCTGCGACAAGTCGTAAGCCACCACTTCCCTGACCAGCGGCGCGACATGGAAACTGACGTGACCGGCGCCACAGCCCAGATCCAGCACCCGCGCTCCACCCTGCCCGGCCAGTTCAGCCTGGAGCAGCGCGAACTCGCTGCCTTGGGCGTGAACCGCGCTGCTCAGGTAAGCGGCGGCCTGTTCGCCGAATTGCTTCTGGACCACCTGGGTGTGCTGGGCGGTGCTGGTCATGGATCACATCCTGTAAGCAGTGTTATTTGAAATACATTCCCTGTGGGAGCGAGCCTGCTCGCGAAGAGGCCCGCCCTGACTACATCAATCCCGAATCAGGCGTCGCGAAACAACCACGGCTGGCTAACACGATGCTTGGCCTCGAACGTCGCGATCGCATCGCCGTCCTGCAAGGTCAGGCCGATATCGTCCAGACCGTTGAGCAGGCAGTGCTTGCGGAACGCATCGATTTCGAAGCTGTAGACCTTGCCATCCGGGCGGGTCACGGTCTGCGCTTGCAGGTCGATCTGCAATTGATAACCCGGCTCGGCTTCAACCTGCTTAAACAGTTCATCAACTTCTGCATCGCTGAGGATGATCGGCAGCAGGCCGTTCTTGAAACTGTTGTTGAAGAAGATGTCGGCGTAACTCGGCGCGATGATGCTGCGGAAACCGTACTCTTCCAGCGCCCACGGCGCGTGTTCACGGCTCGAGCCGCAGCCGAAGTTCTCGCGGGCGAGCAATACGCTGGCACCCTGATACCGCTCGGCGTTGAGGACGAAATCCTTGTTCAACGGGCGTCTGGAGTTGTCCTGATAAGGCTGGCCGACATCCAGATAACGCCACTCGTCGAACAGGTTCGGACCGAAACCGGTGCGCTTGATCGACTTCAAGAACTGCTTGGGAATGATCTGATCAGTATCGACGTTGGCACGATCCAGAGGCGCGACAAGACCAGTGTGCTGAGTAAATGCCTTCATCTTTACTGTGCTCCTTGGATCAATTCACGAACGTCGATGAAACGGCCGTTCACTGCTGCCGCCGCCGCCATCGCCGGGCTGACCAGGTGGGTACGGCCACCGGCGCCCTGACGGCCTTCGAAATTACGGTTGGACGTCGAGGCGCAATGCTCGCCGGACTCCAAACGGTCCGGGTTCATCGCCAGGCACATCGAGCAACCCGGTTCACGCCATTCGAAACCGGCCTCGAGGAAAATCTTGTCAAGGCCTTCGGCTTCGGCCTGCGCCTTGACCAGACCCGAGCCCGGCACGACGATCGCCTGCTTGATGGTCGAGGCCACCTTGCGGCCCTTGGCGATTACCGCAGCGGCGCGCAAGTCTTCGATGCGCGAGTTGGTGCAGGAACCGATGAATACGCGATCAAGCTGAATGTCGGTGATCGCCTGATTGGCGGTCAAACCCATGTATTTCAAGGCGCGGACGATCGAGTCGCGCTTGACCAGATCCATTTCCTTGGCCGGGTCCGGCACGTTCTGATCAACAGCCAAAACCATCTCAGGCGAAGTGCCCCAGCTGACTTGCGGCTTGATCTGCGCGGCGTCGAGCTCGACCACGGTATCGAACTTGGCATCGGCGTCGGAGACCAGGTCTTTCCAGGCTTCGACGGCCATGTCCCACTGCTCGCCTTTCGGCGCGAATGGACGACCTTTGACGTAGTCGATGGTCTTCTGATCCGCCGCCACCAGGCCGACGCGGGCGCCGGCTTCGATGGACATGTTGCAGATGGTCATGCGGCCTTCAACGGACAGATCGCGGATCGCGCTGCCGGCAAATTCGATGGCGTGGCCGTTACCGCCGGCGGTGCCGATCTTGCCGATCACCGCAAGGACGATGTCCTTGGCGGTCACGCCGAACGGCAATTGACCTTCGACGCGCACCAGCATGTTTTTCATTTTCTTGGCCACCAGGCACTGTGTGGCGAGCACGTGCTCGACCTCGGAGGTGCCGATGCCGTGGGCCAACGCACCGAATGCGCCGTGGGTCGAGGTGTGCGAGTCACCGCAGACCACGGTCATGCCCGGCAAGGTCGCGCCCTGCTCCGGACTGATCACGTGAACGATGCCCTGACGCACGTCGTTCATCTTGAATTCGACGATGCCGTATTCATCGCAGTTGTCGTCGAGGGTCTGCACCTGCAAACGCGAAACCTGATCGGCAATGGCTTCGATGCCGCCCTTGCGCTCCGGGGTGGTCGGTACGTTGTGGTCCGGGGTCGCAATGTTGGCATCGATGCGCCAAGGCTTGCGTCCGGCCAGACGCAGGCCTTCGAAGGCTTGCGGCGAAGTCACTTCGTGAATGATGTGACGATCGATGTAGATCAGCGCCGAGCCATCGTCGCGCTGCTTGACCAAATGCGAATCCCAGAGCTTGTCGTAGAGCGTTTTGCCGGCCATCAGACGGTTCCTCATCAGCTTGTTTCTATGCCCTGGGCTTATCAATAACCCTTTGGCTTGTGAGGCCGATCCTATGGGGTTAGATTAAATAACTCAAATTCATATTTTTTATGCTTTGGATAACCAACTGGAATGCGACATGGACTTGGCTAACCTCAACGCTTTTATTGCCATCGCCGAGACCGGCAGCTTCTCCGGCGCCGGCGAACGCCTTCATCTGACCCAACCGGCGATCAGCAAGCGCATCGCCGGTCTTGAGCAGCAATTGAAGGTGCGCCTGTTCGACCGCTTGGGCCGCGAAGTCGGCCTGACCGAGGCCGGTCGCGCCCTGCTGCCACGGGCTTATCAGATTCTCAACGTGCTCGACGACACCCGCCGCGCCCTGACCAACCTGACCGGCGAGGTCAGCGGTCGCCTGACGCTGGCCACCAGTCACCACATCGGCCTGCACCGCTTGCCGCCTCTATTAAGGGAGTTCACCCGCCGCTACCCACAGGTTGCGCTGGATATTCAGTTTCTTGATTCGGAAGTGGCCTACGAGGAAATTCTCCACGGCCGCGCAGAATTGGCGGTCATCACCCTCGCGCCAGAGCCGCATACCTTGGTCAAAGCCACGCCGGTGTGGGACGACCCGCTGGATTTCGTCGTCGCCCCGGAGCATTCGCTGATCAACAACGGTGCCGTCAGTCTGGCGGACATCGCCGGCCATCCGGCGGTTTTCCCCGGCGGCAACACCTTTACCCACCACATCGTCCAGCGTTTGTTCGAAGCCCAGGGCCTGACGCCGAACATCGCCATGAGCACCAACTACCTGGAAACCATCAAGATGATGGTCTCCATTGGCCTGGCCTGGAGCGTGCTACCGCGCACCATGCTCGACGAACAAGTGGCAAGCATCGCATTGCCGGGCATACAGCTCACTCGCCAGCTAGGCTATATCTTGCACACCGAACGGACGCTATCGAATGCAGCACGCGCCTTCATGGCCCTGCTGGATGCACAAATCGATCGGCCAGGGATCCCGGCCTGACTTGTGCTACTCCTATAGAGCCGCTCCTGTGCCTAACGCCACTCAGCTCAAGGCCCGCTGACAATGCCGAAATCTGTTGACCGAACTCCGCCGATGCCGCGAATCCAGGCCGTCGATCCGCGCCATTCCGAGCAGAGCTGGGAAAGCGCGCCGCAATTGCTCGCCGCGCTCAACGGCGCGCGGCTCGGTGCCTGGTATTGGGACATCGAGCGTGGGCAGATCAGCTGGTCGCGGGGCACCCAGGCGTTGTTCGGTTTCGATCCACGGCAGCCGTTGCCCGCCGATTTGGAATATCTCGACCTGTTGCCGCCGGAGGACCGCGCGAAAACCGTGCGCGCCTTCCACGCGGTGATCGCCGGCGCGCCGCTGGAGCAGGCGATGCATCACCGCATCCGCTGGCCCGACGGCAGCCTGCACTGGCTGGAGATCAGCGGCAGCCTGCTGCCAGACAAGAACGGCCGGCCCCGAATGATCGGGGTGATTCGCGAAATCACCCACCAGCGCCAGCGCGAGCAGGCCTTGAGCAGCTCGGAGAAACGTTTCGCTACACTATTCCACCTGTGCCCGAACATGGTTCTGCTGACCCGTCAGGATGACGGTCTGATCAGCGAGGCCAACCAGTATTTCGAAAGCCTGTTCGGCTGGCCGGTGCAAAGCGCAATCGGCCGCACCACCCTGGAACTGGGCTTGTGGGTGCACCCCGAGCAACGCGCCGAACTGGTGAAAAAAACCAAAGCCAAGGGCGAGCTGATCAGCATGGAAGTGCAGTTCCGCGCCAGCAATGGCCAGGTGCACGACGGCATCCTCAGCGCGCAGAAGGTCGAGCTCGAAGGTCAGCCCTATCTGCTCAGCACGTTCCTCGACACCACTGAACGCAAAGCCGCCGAACTGGCCTTGAAGGACAGCCAGGAGCGCCTCGACCTGGCGCTGGATTCGGCGCAACTCGGCACCTGGGACTGGCACATCCCCAGCGGCATGCTTTACGGCTCGGCGCGCGCTGCGCAATTGCACGGGCTGGAGCCGATTCCATTCCACGAATCATTCGAGGAGTTTTTCGAAGGCGTGCCGGGCGAGGAACGCGACAGCATGCGCGACGCGTACCGCAGCCTGCGCGAAGGCCCCGCCGGCAATTATCAACTGACCTATCGGGTGCAATTGCCCGACGGCAGCTCGCGCTATCTGGAAAGCCGCGCGCGTCTCTATCGCGACGACAACGGCGCACCGCTGCGAATGGCCGGCACGCTGCTGGACATTACCGATCAGGTCGAGCGCGAACAGCGTCTGGTCGCCTCGGAAGAGAAATTCGCCACGCTGTTTCAGGTCAGCCCCGATCCGATCTGCGTCACGCGCCAGGAAACCGGGGAGTTCATCGAGATCAATTCCAGCTTCAGCCAGACCTTTGGCTGGAGCGCCGCCGATGTGATTGGCCACACCGCCGAGGAAATCGGCCTGTGGGACGCCTCGGCGAAAAGTCTGCAACGCATCGAACGGGTGATTCGCGAACAAGGCCTGAGCAACGTGGCCATTCTCGTCCAGCACAAGGACGGCCAGTCGCTGACCTGCGTGATTTCCAGCCGGCAGATCAGCGTCGGCGACCAGCCGTGCATCGTCACCACCCTGCGCGACATCACCCAGCAACAACGCTCGGAAGCAGCGCTGAAGGCCAGCGAAGAAAAATTCGCCAAGGCGTTTCACTCCAGTCCCGACGCCATCACCATCACCGAGCGCGACACCGGGCGATATCTGGAGGTCAACGATGGCTTCTGTCGCCTCACCGGCTACCGCGCCGACGAAGTGTTGGGCAAAACCGTTTATCAGGTGGGGATCTGGGCCGAAGAGAAACAACGCTCGACCTTACTCGCCGAGTTACAGATCAAGGGCCGCGTGCATCATCAGGAAATGCTCGGGCGCAACAAGCGCGGCGAATTGCTCACGGTGGAAGTCTCGGTCGAGCCGATCACGCTCAATGAAACCGCGTGCCTGCTGCTGACCGCGCGCGACGTCAGCCTGTTGAAGAACGCCGAAGCGCAGATTCGTCACCTGGCCTATCACGACCCGCTGACCAACCTGCCCAACCGCGCCCTGCTGATGGATCGCCTGAGTCAGCAGATCGCCCTGCTCAAGCGCCACAATCTGCGCGGCGCCTTGCTGTTTCTCGACCTCGATCACTTCAAGCACATCAACGATTCCCTCGGTCACCCGGTCGGCGACACCGTGCTGAAAATCATCACCGCGCGGCTCGAAGCCAGCGTGCGCATGGAAGACACGGTGGCGCGCCTCGGTGGCGATGAGTTTGTGGTGTTGCTCAGCGGCCTCGAAGGTTCGCGCAGTGAAGTCAGCGAGCAAGTGCGCGCGCTGGCCGACACCATTCGCGAATTGCTTTCGGAGCCGATGTTCCTTGATGGCCAGCGCCTGCAAGTGACGCCGAGCATTGGCGTCGCGCTGATCCCCGATCACGGCTCGACCCCGACCGACCTGCTCAAACGCGCCGACATCGCCCTGTACCGGGCCAAGGATTCCGGGCGCAACACCACGCAGATGTATCACAACACCATGCAGAAAGCGGCCAGCGAGCGCCTGCGCATGGAGACCGACCTGCGCCTGGCGCTGTCGCGCGGCGAGTTCAACGTGCACTTTCAGCCACAGGTCGATGCCCGCGACAACCGCATCATTGGCGCCGAAGCCCTGGTGCGCTGGAACCATCCCGAACTCGGCGCGCAATCGCCCACCGAGTTCATCAAGGTACTGGAAGACAGCGGCCTGATTCTCGAAGTCGGCACGTGGATCCTCGATGAAGCCTGCAACGCTTTCAAACAACTGATCGCGTTGAAACTGGTCGACCCGCTCAACTTCAGCCTGTGCGTGAACATCAGCCCCCGGCAGTTCCGCCAGAACGATTTCGTCGAACGCATCGAACACAGCATGACCAGCCACGGCCTGCCCTGCTCGCTGCTGAAACTGGAAATCACCGAAGGCATCGTCATTCAGAATCTGGAAGACACCATCAGCAAAATGCGCCGCCTGAAAAAGCTCGGCGTGAGCTTCGCCATGGACGACTTCGGCACCGGTTATTCGTCGCTGACTTATTTGAAGCGCCTTCCGGTAGACACCCTTAAGATCGACCAGTCGTTCATCCGCGATGCGACCACTGACTCCAATGTCGCGGAGATCATTCGCGCAATTGTCGCGATGGCCCGCAGCCTTGAGCTGGAGGTCATTGCCGAGGGCGTGGAGACGCCAGCGCAACTGGCGTTTTTGCAGGGCCTGGAATGCCATTTGTATCAGGGTTATCTGCACAGCCGGCCGGTGGGGTTGGAGGATCTGAAAAAACTGCTGCCCTGAATCGGCGGTCGCACAGACTGGCAACAGAGCAACAATTGCCACGGTTTGCGTCAGCCTGTAGGGTCGCGTTTTTTGCGCCGCTTCGAGATCAACCATGCAGGATGCATCCCTTCCCCGCCCGGCCCTGCTGGGCATCGACCTTGGCACCACCAACAGCCTGATCGCCGTCTGGCGTGAAGGCCGCGCCGAACTGATCCGCAACGCCCTCGGCGATGTGCTGACACCGTCGGTGGTCAGCCTTGATGAAGACGACACGATTCTGGTCGGCAAAGCCGCCCGCGCCCGCCTGACCACGCACCCGGAACGCACTGCCGCCGCGTTCAAGCGCTTCATGGGCAGCGACAGGCAAATCCAGCTCGGCTCTCGCCAGTTCAGCCCGGAAGAGTTGTCGGCGCTGGTACTTGGCTCACTCAAGCAGGACGCGGAAGCCTTTCTCGGCCAGGCGGTCACAGAAGCGGTCATTTCCGTACCGGCATATTTCAGTGACGAGCAGCGCAAGCGCACCTTGTTCGCCGCCGAACTGGCCGGGCTGTCCGTGACGCGCCTGATCAATGAACCGACCGCTGCCGCCATGGCGTACGGCCTGCACGAACAGAAGTTCGAACGCACGCTGATATTCGATCTCGGCGGCGGCACGTTCGACGTCACCGTGCTCGAATACGCATTGCCGCTGATCGAAGTGCACGCCTCCACTGGTGACAACTTTCTTGGCGGCGAAGACTTCACCGCCGCCCTGTTGCAGGCCTGCCTGAAACACTGGCAACTCACCCCCTCAACGATCGATGCACAAGCCATGGCCAGCCTCGGTGATGCGCTCGAACCGCTGAAATGCAAACTCGGCGAAGGCGCGCAGCACTTGAGCTGGCGGTATGCCGAGCAGACATTCGAATGGGAACTGGATGAGGCCGCTGCGGTGAAAATCTGGGAGCCGTTGCTGGCCCGCTTGCGCGCACCAATCGAACAGGCTCTGCGCGATGCCCGACTGAAACCGCGTGACCTCGACAGCCTGGTGCTGGTCGGCGGCGCCACGCGCATGCCGGCGGTACAGCAAATGGTCGCCACGTTGTTTGGACGCCTGCCTTATCGGCATCTTGATCCGGACACCATCGTGGCTCTGGGCGCAGCGACGCAGGCGGCATGCAAGGCGCGGGACGGCGCGGTCGAGGAATTGATTCTGACCGATGTCTGTCCGTATACGCTGGGGATTTCGACCAATCGTGGCGAAGACGTCAGTGGCGCGTTCTCGCCGATCATCGAACGTAACACGGTGATTCCAACGTCACGGGTGCAGCGTTACTCGACGACGTTTGCGCAACAGACTGAAATCCGTATCGCGGTTTACCAAGGGGAACGCCCGTGGGTACGCGACAATATTTTCATCGATTCTTTCGACATCCAGTTCACCCCTAGTGAGCAGCTGCAGAGCCTCGATGTGCGTTTCAGTTATGACATCAACGGCCTGCTGGAAGTCGACGTCACGCTTCTGGAAACCGGCGAACGTTACGGCCACAGCATCGACCGCAGCCCGACCGGACTGGATGAACAGGCGCGCAGAGACAGCCATGCCCGGCTCGCGACGTTCAAAGTCCACCCTCGCGACGCCCTGCCCAACCGCACCCTGCTCGCACGACTGGAGCGAGCATGGATGCAAACTCTGGGCGACGAGCGTGCGCGCATTGCCGAGTGGATGGACACCTTCAACACCGTGCTTGCCGGCCAGCAAGCCAGCGAAATCGCCAGCCACCGCTCAGCGCTGAATGATGCGCTGGACCAGATGCGTCTTTAACCGTTCAGTTGCCGTAAAGCAGCCTGCAACCCGCCGGACAACATATCTGCCCCACTGTCCGGCGGCACGCCATAGCGGTTAGGCAGTTTGTCTCCCGGAAAGCCGAACAACACCAGCGGCAGGAATGGCAGAAACGGCGACAATCCAAGAAATATCAGCAGTGTCGGTATGCCCCGGCCCATATCGTGCAACCGCCGTACAACTGCCGCGAACAACAGCAGCACGCCAAGCAAAAAGATGAGCATCCCGCCAATCGTCGTGCCAGTTATCAGCCCGGCTATTGGGGTTATCACTACGCATCCCAGGACCTGAGCGATAAAAGCCTTGCGCCCCAGCCGTGATCCGGGGCGCCAGAACGCTTTCGCTGGTACTGGCTGGACATCACTGTTGGCTAACAGCAACCGCTCCGACCACGACAGCAACGCGCACAGTGCCAAGCGCAAACCGACGCTGTTCTGCACGTCATCCTTACCCTGCTGCAGTTGTCGCAATACTCGCGTTTTCGGCACACCGGCAGCGCCGTAGCGAATCAAGCTTTTGAGCGCATCCAGCGCCTCATAGGCCAATAGTTTGTCGACACCGAAATCCGTCAACACCTTGCGCGGTGGCCACACCGGTTCGCCCTTGATCAGACCGTCGCGAAAGCCTTCGAACCAGTCATCCCCGCAACTGACCGCTTCAATCGACTGCAACAACGCCCGGTGCTGCTCGGCGCTCAGGCCTGGATCGTGGTAGAGCACGCCCCAGAACATCAACAAGCCCAGCAGATCATCGCCGCACGCCGCACGGTCACTTTCGACGCAGGTGTAAAGCAGGGTATTGGCGGGCAGCCTGGCGCTGTCGAGAGCCTGCTCGACACTGAACAACTGTTGCACCAGCAAACCGTGCACAGGATCGTCACCCTGCAGCCAGCCGAGCAAACCGGCGCAATTGCCCTGCTCACGCAGCAAGCGCCGCAATAGCGGCTGCAGTCGGCTCAAAGGATGCGCAGGATTGAACGGCAAACGCTCCAGACACTGCGCATCAATCAATTGCAACCAGCGCTCGGGTTGTTCCAGCAATGCCAGCAAAAACACGGTTTGAGCGTGCCAATCCCAGATGGCCGCTCCCAACCCGATCGGCGGCAAACCTGTCGCGCGCCGACTCAACTGGAGCATGAGATCAAGCTCCGAGAGGTCATTGCCGTCTTTGACCGCACTCAGCTCGAACGCGTCGGCGATGCGTGCAAGCGCCGTGTCGCTATAGGGCCGCAAGCGCTGCAACCACAGACGACAAACCTTGTGCAGCGCACCTTCGGACAACGCGAGCGGCAATTGCGGTGAAAGTGTTTGCGAGTCAGTGAAAGCGCTCATGGCCTGCGCAACAGGCGCCTTGGCCAGCCAATGCAGATGTTGCCTGGCCTGATACTTCAGGCCGCTCAAAACCAGGCATTCCAGCGCGTCCACCGGCAGCGGTTCGTCGACAATCTGCTGCAACAAGGCCGAATCACCACGATGCAGCGCCCAGGCGTGCCGGTACAGACGCAGCAAACGGCTGTCGTGGTTTTCGCCGATCAACTGCGCGAGCAATGGCAACTCGTCGCCCGTCATGCGCCAATCAACAAAGCTTTGCGCCAGTGCATCAAGCTTGAGCCGTCCGACACCCAACCAACGGGTCAAGGTCTCGGGCCGTTGTGACGGACTGCCATACACTTGGCACTCAGCACCCAGTTCGTCCGGCCAAACGGCGCAGTCCTCCAGACGATCGAACGCCTGAATCAGCAACGGCAGAAAGGTCGGCTGACGCTTGGCACACAGCTCCAGCAAGCGACTCTCTGCCGCGGGATGGCGATGTTCGCTCCAGAGCCGAATCCAGCATGGAAACGCTTGATCGTCGTGCCCCAACAGACTGTACTGACACGCCAGCAGGTACAGCCAGTCGACGTTATCCGGCGCGGCATCGTGCTGTTCGGCACAGCACTGCAGGAACGTCGGCGCGCCCATCCCCGCTTGGGTGAACTGCACCAGCAACCGCTTGAGGTACGCGGCATCGTTGGGCAACGGCAAGCACGTATGCCGACTGGCGAACTCGGCGAACTCGTGCAGCGGACGCTGAGTAAAGATGCAATCGAGGCTACGGGCATACCACAGCGACTCGGTCTGTGCCGGCTCTGACCAGGCGCTCATCAGATCCGTGTCGAACGGGTCGGGCGTCTTGATGCGCTGCAAAAAGCTTTCTACCGCTTGCGCATCGTCGAATGCCAGATCGAGCAATTGCTGGTCCCAGGCCATGCGTTGCGCCAACAGATTCGCACAACGGTAGGACAACGGACCGGCGCCGGACAGTCGGTGGTACAAGCCCCAGTTGAGGTCATCGAAAACCTCCAGTGACAAGGAATCCAGCGTCCGGACAAATGCCTGCCATGCCGCGTAGTTGAAGCGTCGCGCGGGATCATCCAGCAGCGCACAGAAATCCAGGAAAGCTTGAGGCGCCCGAACGACATCGGCTTGTGCAGCGTCAATCTCGTCTTCAGCCTCTTCCTCCTCTTCACGGGCCAGACGCAGGGCACTCTCGTAGGCCATGCGTAGCGCTTGAAAACCTTCCGGATCGGTTTCCGGATGGTGCGCCGGCAAACGGGCGCGATAGGCGCTGCGAATCAGGGTTTCGTCAGTAGTCGGTTCAATGCCCAGTCGAATCCAGCAACTCATGACCAGTCGAACTCCCCAAGCGATGCCGGACGAGAGGGCGGATCAATATCCATGTGCCATGGCAGATCGGCGAGAAAGTGTGGAATGTTTTGCGCAAGGCCTCGGGCAATCCTGGTGTTGAAAGCGCTGGTGCCCTCACGACTCATCTCGACCGCCAGTTCATCATCGCTTTTGCTCATGCAGCACCAAAAAGTTCGTCCCACCAGAAAGCCGTTGAAATAAGCCATCCAGCTGCCGTAATGAAACTGCGCCCTCAACGCCAGACGACTGTGCAACCAGTTGCTCTCGGCCAGATCGATCCATTGATTACGCACGGCGCAGCGCAACAGAAAGCCCATCCGGCCGTAATCCCAGGACAGAATGCCGCCGGGACCACAGCTGCCGAAGGTACGGCTGGCAAATTCATGCAGGACGCGCTCGCGCGGGCTCAGCTCATTGAGCAACGACTGCCATTCGCTCGGCAGGCATCGCTGCCACGCCAGATAGGCCCCGCTGAGGTGTTTGGCATGGCCGTCGTCGGTCATCCATCCGAGCATGTCGAACAACTGTTGCCGATCATCGATACCCCAACTTTCCTTGAGGTTGATGTAACGATCGTTGCAGAACGCCGGGTCGTCATACCCGGCGCCGGTGTTGAGCGCGGCCATTGGTGCGGACAACGCGCACAGCCAGCGCTGTTGAATCTCGTCCATGAAAAAAGGCTCCAGGCCGACCGCAGGGAAATGGGGGCCGGCAAAACTGCGCAGATTGTAAAGAGCCCCGCCGACAGCGGCAAACCCTGCATCGCTTTGACTGCGCGCACAAAAAAGGCCCCGACGTATCGGGGCCTTTCGTTCAGCGGCTTATCGCCGGTTCGGGCGATTGTGTGTCAGCACATGAATCAATGCTGCAACGCCGGCTGCTGCGCTCCATTGATCGGGATGCGCTTGGCTTTCGCTTCTTCCGGGATCACACGGAGCAGGTCGATGCTCAGCAGGCCGTTGCGCAGCGCAGCGTCCTTGATCTCGATGTGATCGGCCAGACGGAACGACAGCTTGAAGGCTCGCTGGGCGATGCCTTGATGCAAGAACGTGACGCTTTCGTCAGTGTCACGCTTGCCGCCACTGATGGTCAGCACACCCTTCTCGACTTGCAGGTCCAGGTCTTCTTCCTGGAAACCGGCGGCCGCAACGACGATACGGTATTGGTCATCACCGTGTTTTTCGACGTTGTAAGGTGGGTAGCTGCTGCCTGGCTCGTTGCGCAGGGCGGTTTCGAACAGGTCGTTGAAACGGTCGAAACCTACCGAGGAACGGAACAGTGGCGCGAGAGAAAATGCAGTACTCATGGTTCAAATCTCCTGAAAAAAATCAGCAAGGTTTTGTGTCTCCGCGACCCGAATTCGGCATCGCGTAACCCTTAGATAGGGACCACTGTTTTGATTTCAAGAGATTATTTTGAGATTTTTATGCGGCTTCGACGAGCGGCAATCCGAGCAGACGCGAGACTTGATCCGGCTCGGTTTCACGGCGCAGAACGGTGAAAAGCTCGGCGGCTTCCGGGTAGTTCCGTGTCAGCATGGCCAGCCATTGCTTGAGGCGACCGGGCGATTGCCGGGCGGTCATCTGCGCTTTGGCCTGCAGCCAGAAGTCCTGAATCAGCGGCATCAGCTCGGCCCAGGTCATCTCGACGACCTCTTCGCCAGCGCGCGCCGCAGCGATCTGCCGAGCGAGATCCGGGCGGGAGACCAGACCCCGACCGAGCATGATGTCTTCCACGCCACTGATTTCGCGGCAACGGCGCCAGTCTTCGACGCTCCAGATGTCGCCGTTGGCGAACACCGGCACCTTGACCACGTCCTGCACGCGCGGGATCCACTCCCAATGTGCCGGCGGTTTGTAGCCGTCCATTTTCGTCCGCGCATGTACGACGATGTGCTCTGCCCCGCCTTCGGCCAGCGCCGTGGCGCAGACCAGCGAGCCGTCAGGACTGTCGAAACCCAGGCGCATTTTCGCGGTGACCGGGATGTGCGCCGGTACGGCGCGACGGACATGTTCGACGATCTGGTTGAGCAGTTCCGGCTCCTTGAGCAGCACGGCGCCGCCGCGGGATTTGTTGACGGTCTTGGCCGGGCAGCCGAAGTTGAGGTCGATCACTTCCGAGCCAAGCTCGCAGGCCAGCGCGGCGTTTTCCGCCAGGCATACCGGATCGGAACCGAGCAATTGCACGCGCAGCGGCACACCGGACGCGGTGCGAGCACCGTTGAGCAGCTCGGGGCCGAACTTGTGAAAGTACGCCGGAGTGAGCAACTGGTCATTGACCCGAATGAATTCGGTCACGCACCAGTCGATGCCGCCAACGCGGGTCAGCACGTCGCGCAGGATGTCGTCGACCAACCCTTCCATGGGCGCCAGAGCAATTTGCATGGGAAAACACTACTTGAAGAAAAACGTGCGGCAGTTTACTGGATATCGTGCAAGACCGCAGGACAACACATCTCTCTGTGGGAGCGAGCCTGCTCGCGAAGACGGTCTGTCAGCTCATGCATGCGTGACTGACCTGACGCTTTCGCGAGCAGGCTCGCTCCCACAGGGTGAGATTTACATTGCCTCTGCGATCTGGATCGCCGGGCCATAGCCTTCGATAAATTCTGCCGGCATGCGCTTGGGCTTGCCGGTCGACAGCTCGATGCAGACAAATGTGGTCTGCGCGCGCAGCAGGGTGGCGTTGTCACTGGGGCGTTTGAGCTGGAAATGCCGGGTCATTTTCAGGCGCTGATCCCAGTCGACGATCCAGGTCGCCAGTTGCAGTTCATCGCCTTCGTAGGCCGCGGCCAGGTAATCGATTTCGTGACGGACAACGGCCATCGCCCGATCCAGCCGCCGGTATTCGACCAGGTCCAGGCCGAGGCGCTGCGAATGGCGCCAGGCGCAGCGCTCGAGCCAGGTCACGTAAACGGCGTTATTGGCGTGCCCGAGCCCGTCGATGTCTTCGGCGCCTACTTGCAGATCAATGGTAAACGGCGTTGCCCGATCCCAGCCCATGCCCCACTCCCGGTCAAAGTATTGAACCGGGGCAGTGTAACGGAGCTCAGGCCGATTGGCGCGCCTGAAGGCTGCGACCGGCAAGCAGTGATAACACACCATCAATCACTCGAGGGTCGGCCAGCACGCGTTGATGGCCGCCGCTTTCCAGGCGCAGCAGGCGGCTGTCGAACCAGGCTTCGTGAATCAATTGCGATTCTTTGACCGAGACGAAGTTGTCGTCCTCGGCATGCACGATCAAACCGGGCATATCCAGTTGATAGTGGGCCACGTCCAGCGTTGCGGCGCGCATGCCGACGTCCTGCTCGACCTGACGAATAAACGCCGAACGCGCGCGCGGCGGCATGCCCACCATTCGCGCGAAACCGCGCAGCACGCCGAGAATCCGCGACGGTGCGGCGATGCTGACCAGAGTTTCCGTGCGCAGGCCCAATTGCACAGCGAGCATCGCGCTGGCGCCGCCCATGGAATGGCCGATAACCGCTTGCAGCGGCGGCAATTCGGCAGCCGCTTCGAGCATGGCACGGGCGAACAGCACTACATTGGCTTCTCGCCCAGGGGAGCGACCGTGAGCCGGACCGTCGAGCGCGACGACGGTATAGCCGGCATCGACCAGAGCATTGATCAGCGAGGCGAATTGGGTTGGCCGCCCTTCCCAACCATGCATCAGCAGCACCGTAGGGCCTTGGCCCCAGCGCAGCGCCGACAGGCCGAAGCGCAACGTGATGCGTTCGGAGCTGGCCAACAGCGGCAGCTCCCAATCGCGCAGCGGTAGCGCGCGGGGAGTCATGAACGCCAGACGCATTTTGCTTGCCACCAGTTTCGGTGCAAACCAGCCCAAGGTACCGTTAACGCCACGAACCCACTTCAACGCGTTCATCGCACTCTCCTCAGGCTTGTTGCCTTCAGGTCAACGCACCGCCGACTTGGCGGCGCGCAGCAATCGATCGGATAACTCTCCCGGACCCAGCGCTCTGGCCAAGGCCAGACCACCAACCATCAACGCGACATCGGCCAAAGCCTTGTCGGTGTCTTCAGGGCTGGCCGCCAGCTGCGCGACCATCAATTCCAAATGCTCGTTCAGCGCTATGCGGAACGACTCCGGCAAACGCCCCAGCTCGCCAATCGAGGCCGGAATCGGGCATGCGGCTTCGCTGGAATCCCGGTGTTTGCGTGACAGGTAGAACGCAGCCACCAAAGCGCGACGCTCTTCGCCGGTCAGATCGGCGTCCATGTCGGCAATCAGGTCGCGACGCCGGCCCAGCAGTTGCTTGAACGCTTCGAGCATCATCGCGTCCTTGCTTTCGAAGTGTGCGTAGAAGCCGCCGACGGTCAGGCCGGCTGCGCCCATCACTTCGCCCACGCTCGGGTCAGCCGGGCCGCGCTGAATCAGTGCGGCGCTGGCAGCCTTAAGGATGCGTTCGCGGGTTTGAGCTTTTTTATCGTTCATCGTTGCCTCCGAATATTACGACTAGAATATTATTCGCATAATAATATTCCGCAAGTCATGAATATGACCGCTGGTCTGAAGCACAGTGTAAGGAAAAGGAGAGTTGGCCAAACGCCGGACAAACAAAAGGGCCATTCAATAATTGAATGACCCTTATAAAATCCCGCAGAGCGGGTAATCGTGGCGTCCCCTAGGGGACTCGAACCCCTGTTACCGCCGTGAAAGGGCGGTGTCCTAGGCCACTAGACGAAGGGGACACAAACCCTTCTATACAACTGATCAGTGCTGAGAGCTGATCGATTCAAGGCCGGTGTGGCCAGACCTTGAACTGTAAAATTGGTGGAGCTAAGCGGGATCGAACCGCTGACCTCCTGCATGCCATGCAGGCGCTCTCCCAGCTGAGCTATAGCCCCGGATTTTTCGCCTCGCGGCGGAGTGATCTCTTGCAACATCACTTCTGTAAAACTGGCGTCCCCTAGGGGACTCGAACCCCTGTTACCGCCGTGAAAGGGCGGTGTCCTAGGCCACTAGACGAAGGGGACGCAAACCCTTCTATACAACGGATCAACGCTGAGTGTTGATCGCTTCAAGGCCGGCGTGGCCAGACCTCGAAGTGTAAATTGGTGGAGCTAGACGGGATCGAACCGTCGACCTCTTGCATGCCATGCAAGCGC
This sequence comes from Pseudomonas sp. RG1, assembly GCF_025910115.1. Classification (NCBI taxonomy): domain Bacteria; kingdom Pseudomonadati; phylum Pseudomonadota; class Gammaproteobacteria; order Pseudomonadales; family Pseudomonadaceae; genus Pseudomonas; species Pseudomonas sp. RG1. The sequence goes on along the minus strand of NZ_JAPCIK010000018.1, from coordinate 17,505 downwards.
TCTCCCAGCTGAGCTATAGCCCCTCATCGCTGAGGACGGGGCGAATCTTAAGGGCGTATCGAAAGCCTGTCAAACTTATTTTTGAAAAATTTCAAAATTTTTTGCCGGGATAACAATCACTTACCGCCCTCCCCCGTAAATTCGGGAGAAACGCCGAAGGCAGGATCAAAAGATCGCAGCCTTCGGCAGTCCTGCAGAGAAGCAAAAGCAATCAGGCAATCGCGCCCAAGAGCTTTTCCCACTCCTTGTTTTCTTTCTTCGACACGCCGCCCAGCAGGTCAATCGCCTGGCGCAAGCGGAAACGGGTGAGATCCGGGCCGAGGATTTCCATCGCATCGAGCACCGACACCGAACTCGCCTGCCCGGTGATCGCAGCAAACATCAGCGGCATCGCATCGCGCAGTTTCAGCTCGAGGGATTCGACCACCGCCTGAATCGTCGCGGTGATGCTGTCCTTCTCCCACTGCCGCAGACTTTCCAGTTTCCACAGGATCAACTGCATCAACTGGCGAACCTGATCGCCGGAGAGCTTTTTCGACTCGAACAGCTTGGCATCCGGATTCACGCCGCCGGCAAAGAAGAACCCCGCCAGCGGTGCAACCTGGCTGAACGTTTCAACCCGGCCCTGCACGTGCGGCGCGATCTTCATCATGTATTCGGAATTGAACGCCCACTTCTGCACGCGGGCGGCAAACTCTTCCACCGGCAGATCGCGTAGCCACTGGCCGTTGAGCCACGACAGCTTCTCGATGTCGAAGATCGGCCCGCCGAGGGACACTCGCTTGAGGTCGAAGTTGTCGACCATTTCCTGCAGCGAGAACTTCTCGCGCTCGTCCGGCATCGACCAGCCCATGCGCCCGAGGTAGTTGAGCATCGCTTCCGGCATGAAGCCCATGCGCTCGTAGAACGTCACCGAGGTCGGGTTCTTGCGCTTGGACAGCTTGCTCTTGTCCGGGTTGCGCAGCAGCGGCATGTAGCACAGCTCTGGTTGTTCCCAGCCGAAGTATTCGTACAGCAAAATCAGTTTCGGTGCCGATGGCAGCCACTCTTCGCCACGCAGCACGTGGGTGATGCCCATCAGGTGATCGTCGACGACGTTGGCGAGGAAGTACGTCGGCAGGCCGTCGGTCTTCATCAGCACTTGCATGTCCATGCGATCCCACGGGATCTCGACGTCGCCACGCAGCATGTCCGGCACCACGCAGACGCCTTCGCTCGGCACTTTCATGCGGATCACGTGCGGTTCGCCAGCGGCCAGGCGCGCCGCGACTTCTTCCTTCGACAGCAGCAGTGCGCGGCCGTCGTAGCGCGGAGTTTCGCCGCGAGCCATTTGCTCGGCGCGCATCTGATCGAGTTCTTCAGCGGTGCAGAAGCACGGGAACGCATGGCCCATGTCGACCAGTTGCTGGCAGTACTTCTGGTAGATATCGCCGCGCTCGCTCTGCCGATAAGGGCCGTGCGGGCCGCCGACATCCGGGCCTTCGCTCCAGTCGATACCGAGCCAGCGTAGGGCGTCGAAGATCTGCTGTTCGGACTCGCGGGTCGAACGCAACTGATCGGTGTCTTCAATGCGCAGGATGAACTCACCGCCGTGCTGCTTGGCAAAGCAGTAGTTGAACAATGCGATGTAAGCGGTACCTACGTGGGGGTCCCCGGTAGGCGATGGCGCGATGCGAGTGCGGACGGTGGTCATGGCTTGTCTCGAAAAAATGAAGAGCAGAACAATCAAGCGGCGAATGGTAACAGGCGACACCCGCCCCGCTCCAGCGGGCAGGGTATTTAAGCCAGATGCCCTAAGCCCTTCAGATGGTGTGAAGGCCATTCGCGAGCAGGCTCGCTCCCACAGGGATACCCAATGATCGTTCCCACGCTCTGCGTGGGAACGATCCCTTATACCGTAAGCAATCGTTCGCGCAGTTTGGCAATCTCGTCACGCATCTGCGCCGCCGCTTCAAACTCCAGATCCCGCGCCAGTTGGTACATCTTCTCTTCCAGCGCGCGGATGCGTTTGGTGATTTCGCTTGGCGAGCGCAACTCGGCTTCGTACTTGGCGTTCTCTTCGGCGGCCTTGGCCATGCCTTTGCGCTTCTTGCTGCGCGAACCCGGCACGGTGGCGCCTTCCATGATGTCGGCGACGTCCTTGATCACACCTTTCGGGGTGATGCCGTTCTCAAGGTTGAAAGCAATCTGCTTCTCGCGACGGCGCTCGGTCTCACCAATCGCGCGCTCCATCGAACCGGTCATGCGATCAGCGTAGAGAATCGCCCGGCCATTGAGGTTACGCGCCGCGCGACCGATGGTCTGGATCAGCGAGCGCTCGGAACGCAGGAAGCCTTCCTTGTCGGCATCGAGAATCGCCACCAGCGACACTTCCGGCATGTCGAGGCCTTCACGCAGCAGGTTGATCCCGACCAGCACATCGAACACGCCGAGGCGCAAATCGCGGATGATCTCGACGCGCTCGACGGTGTCGATGTCCGAGTGCAGATAGCGCACGCGCACGCCGTGGTCGGCGAGGTAATCGGTCAGGTCTTCGGCCATGCGCTTGGTCAGCGTGGTGACCAGCACACGTTCTTCGATCGCCACACGCTTGGTGATTTCCGAGAGCAAGTCATCGACCTGGGTCAGCGCCGGCCGCACCTCAACCTGCGGGTCGACCAGGCCAGTCGGCCGCACCACCTGCTCAACCACGCGCCCGGCGTGCTCGGCTTCGTAGTTGCCGGGCGTTGCCGAGACGAAAATGGTCTGCGGGCTGACCCCTTCCCACTCGTCGAAACGCATGGGCCGGTTGTCCAGCGCCGAAGGCAAGCGGAAGCCGTACTCAACGAGGGTTTCCTTGCGCGAGCGGTCGCCCTTATACATCGCGCCGACCTGCGGCACGCTGACGTGGGATTCGTCGATCACCAGCAAGGCGTCGGCCGGCAGATAGTCGTAAAGGGTGGGTGGCGCCGCGCCGGCCGGACGCCCGGACAGGTAGCGCGAGTAGTTTTCGATGCCGTTGCAATAGCCCAGTTCGAGGATCATCTCCAGGTCGAAACGGGTGCGCTGTTCCAGACGCTGGGCTTCCACCAGTTTGTTGTTGCTGCGCAGGTATTCGAGGCGCTCCTGCAATTCGACCTTGATGCCTTCGATGGCGTCGAGCAGGGTTTCCCGAGGCGTCACGTAGTGACTTTTCGGGTAGAAAGTGAAGCGCGGCATCTTGCGGATGACTTCGCCGGTCAGTGGGTCGAAGGCAGAAATGCTCTCGACCTCGTCATCGAACAGCTCGATGCGGATCGCTTCGAGGTCGGATTCCGCCGGGAAGATATCGATCACGTCACCGCGGACTCGGAACGTCGCCCGAGCGAAATCCATGTCGTTGCGGGTGTATTGCAGGTCGGCCAGGCGCCGCAGCAGCGCACGCTGATCAAGCTTGTCGCCGCGATCAACGTGCAAGACCATTTTCAGATAGGTTTCCGGACTGCCCAGACCATAGATGCACGACACCGTGGTGACGATGATCGCGTCCTTGCGCTCGAGCAACGCTTTGGTTGCGGACAGGCGCATCTGTTCGATGTGGTCGTTGATCGAGGCGTCCTTCTCGATGAACGTGTCGGACGACGGCACATACGCTTCGGGCTGGTAGTAGTCGTAGTAGGAAACGAAATATTCCACGGCGTTGTTCGGAAAGAACGCCTTGAACTCTCCGTACAACTGCGCGGCCAGGGTCTTGTTCGGCGCCAGTACGAGCGTCGGCCGCTGGACCTGGGAGATGACGTTGGCGATGCTGAAGGTCTTGCCCGAACCGGTCACACCGAGCAGTGTCTGGTGCGCCAGCCCGGCGTCAATGCCCTCAACCAACTGGCGAATGGCTTCCGGCTGATCGCCGGCAGGCTCGAAGCGGGTGACTAGCTGGAATTCCGACATACACACCTCTGGAATCGCGGCGTTCCGCGTCAGACGGAGCACCACGAGGACGACCGCAAACGACCGATGTCGCGCAAGAAAAAACCTGGATTGTGCTGAATGTGGTGGCGATTGCCTGACCTTTCAAGGCAAACGTCCTACATCCGGTAAAGAGTCTGACAAAGTCAATCGACTAACGGTCAAGAAATAATCGGAAAAACTTACCCTAAAAGCCGATTCGCCTGTCGCCATTGCGCGGTGATGGCCTCTATACTAGCTCCCCGTTTGTGCACCGCTCTAGTGCATTCGGCTGGAGCGCGACACGTCCCTCCACTCTCCATTCAGAGCCGCCGTAATAATGAGCCTGTTCTCCGCTGTCGAAATGGCACCCCGCGATCCAATCCTGGGCCTCAACGAAGCATTCAACGCCGATACCCGGACCACCAAGGTCAACCTGGGCGTGGGCGTGTACTGCAACGAAGAGGGGCGAATTCCACTGCTGCGCGCGGTGATCGAAGCCGAGACGATTCGCGTCGCGCAACACGCTTCGCGCGGTTACCTGCCGATCGATGGCATCGCTGCCTACGACCAGGCCGTGCAGAAACTGCTGTTCGGCAACGACTCGCCGCTGATCAGCGCCGGTCGCGTCATCACCACTCAGGCCGTCGGCGGAACCGGCGCACTGAAAATCGGTGCCGACTTCCTCAAGCAACTGCTGCCGAACGCCGTCGTGGCGATCAGCGACCCGAGCTGGGAAAACCACCGCGCGCTGTTCGAAACCGCTGGTTTCCCGGTGCAGAACTACCGTTACTACGACGCTGCCACCCATGACGTGAACCGTGCCGGCATGCTCGACGACCTCAACGCCCTGCCGAACGGCTCGATCGTTGTCCTGCATGCTTGCTGCCACAACCCGACCGGCGTCGACCTGACCCCGGCGGACTGGAACAACGTGCTGGAAGTGGTCAAGGCCAAAGGTCACGTGCCGTTCCTTGATATGGCTTACCAAGGCTTTGGCGACGGGATCGATGAAGACGCCGCCGCTGTGCGCCTGTTCGCCGAATCCGGCCTGACCTTCTTCGTCTCGAGCTCGTTCTCCAAATCGTTCTCGCTATACGGCGAACGCGTCGGCGCACTGTCGATCATCAGCGAATCAAAAGAAGAAAGCGCGCGCGTGCTGTCGCAGGTCAAGCGCGTGATCCGCACCAACTACTCCAACCCGCCGACCCACGGCGCCAGCATCGTTGCTGCGGTGCTGAACAGCCCGGAACTGCGCGCGCAGTGGGAAGCCGAGCTGGCCGAGATGCGCCTGCGCATCCGCGGCATGCGCGAGCAGATGGTTGCCCTGCTGGCGGAAAAAGCGCCGGGCCGCGATTTCAGCTTCGTCGGTCGTCAGCGCGGCATGTTCTCCTACTCCGGCCTGACCACTGAACAAGTGCATCGCCTGCGTAACGAGTTCGGCATCTACGCCCTGGACACCGGCCGCATCTGCGTGGCCGCGCTGAACCAGAGCAACATCAAGGCTGTGACGGACGCGATCGTTCAGGTCATCTGATTTCGGCCAGTGATGAAAAACGGGAAGCCTTTTGGGCTTCCCGTTTTTTATTTGTCTCTGGAAACGCCTCGCAACCTCTAGACTGCACACAATTCAAAGTGCAGGAGCTGACGAGTGCAACAAGGCTGCGATCTTTTGATCTTGTTTCTAAGATCAAGATCAAAAGATCGCAGCGTTCCGCAGCTCCTACCGGTTTTGTGTACACCCGAGATTTTTTGAAGAGAACCCACATGAAAAACGACAACCTGCGCGCTGACCGTGACGACCTGGATGATTTCATCCCGCGCGCTCCGGCCAAGCGTGAAAAGAGCCTGGTGCTGCAAGTCGCCACCGGGGTATTCCTCGGTGGCCTGGCCCTGTGGCTGGTGCAACTGGCGGCGACGGCGGCCTATGCCAAGCTGATGCTCGGCACGATTACCTTCGGCAGTTAAGCCAGCTCGGCCGAGCGCTGGGTGGCGGCATCGTCGTAAATCACATACAGCGATTCGGCGACCTGGCTCTTGATGGCCTTGCTGCTTTCTAGACCAAGGACGAAACCTTCAGCCTTGCCGCCAGCGCGGTTCAATTCTTCGGCGGTGCTTGCCCCGGTGATTGCATCGAAAAGTTTTTCGGCGTGCGGGCCGATCCCTTTGGGCAGGCTGATCTGTGCAGTGCTCATGCAGGCACCTCGGTGTTGCGAGTGATTTGAATCATGGCGCGTACCTTTGCGGCGAATGGCCGGCAGCGCGTGTGACCACTTCCGGGCTGCCATGGTAGACCTCTGAGGCCTTTCTGGTAACCGCCAATCGCTGACAAAATGCCGTCCGTCCCGACGAATCGCAAAAGTTGCCCGGCGATGCTTGACTTCTCTTTTTGAATCAGTAACATACGCACCAATTCCGCAATAGCTCAGTTGGTAGAGCAAGTGACTGTTAATCACTGGGTCCCTGGTTCGAGTCCAGGTTGTGGAGCCAAATAGCAAAGCCCCTGAATCGCAAGGTTCAGGGGCTTTTTTGTGGGCGCACGAAAAATACCAAAAGGCCGATCTGTTTGGGCAGATCGGCCTTTTCTGTTTCAGACGCAGCGGTCAGACATGTTCGCTGCTTTTCACCTGAACCTTAGGCGCGCCGTGGCCATGGTCGTGGTCATCCGGCTCGATCACCGGCACTTCCTTGCCATCGCAGTCATGCAGCTTGCCGTCGCTGAAGTAATCGCCTTCACGCAGCGCGGCGAGATCGCGATAACGCAGGGTGCGCTCTTCCGCTGCGGCGAACACCGACTGTTGATCCGAGTTGCCGGTCGTGAAGTGGTTGAACGCCAGGTTGAGCAGGATCGCCATGATTGCCGATGAACTGATGCCCGAATGGAAAATCGTCGCGAACCAGCTCGGGAAATGATCGTAGAAGTTCGGCGCGGCGATCGGGATCATGCCGAAACCGATCGAGGTGGCAACGATGATCAGGTTGACGTTGTTGCGGTAGTCCACCTTCGACAACGTGCGGATGCCACTCGCCGCCACGGTGCCGAACAGCACGATCCCGGCGCCGCCGAGGACAGAAGTCGGCACGGCAGCAATCACCCGGCCCATGAACGGCAGCAGCCCGAGGACGACGAGAAACAGACCGCCGGTGGCCACCACGAATCGGCTCTTGATCCCGGTCACCGCCACCAGACCGACGTTTTGCGCGAAAGCACTTTGCGTGAACGATCCGAAGATCGGCGCAAACATGCTCGACAGCATGTCGGCGCGCAGGCCGTTGCCCAAGCGTTTGGAATCTACCTTGGTGTCAATGATCTCGCCCACGGCGAGGATGTCCGCCGAGGTTTCCACCAGCGTCACCATGACCACAATGCACATCGACAGGATCGCAGCGAAATGGAAGGTCGGCATGCCGAAGTGGAACGGTGTCGGGAAGCCGAACATGGGGCCGGTGGTCACACTGGAGAAATCCGCCATGCCAAGGAACACCGCCAGCACCGTGCCGATGACCATGGCCAGCAGAATCGACAGCCGAGAAATGGTCGCGCTGCCAACCTTGCTCAGCAGCAACACCAGCACCAGCGTGACCGCCGCCAGACCGATGTTCTGCATGCTGCCGAAGTCCGGCGCGTGGCTGTTGCCGCCCATCGCCCAGCGTGCGGCCACCGGCATCAGCGTCAGGCCGATGGTGGTGATCACAATGCCGGTGACCAGCGGCGGAAAGAACTTGGTGATGCGTGAAAACACCGGCGTGATCAGCAAGCCGATCAACGAGGCGGCAATCACCGCACCCAGCACCGATTGGAAACCGCCCTCCCCGCCGCTGCTGACGATCGCAACCATGGTCGCCACGCCGGAGAACGATACGCCCTGGACCAGCGGCAGCTGACAGCCAAAAAACGGCAGACCCAGGGTTTGCAGCAACGTCGCCAGCCCCCCCGCAAACAATGAAGCAGCAATCAACAGACCAATGTCCGCCGGCGACAGACCGGCCGCCTGGCCAATGATCAGTGGCACCGCAACGATACCGCCGTACATGGTCAGAACATGTTGCAGGCCGTAAGCCATATTCGCGCCGACCCCGAGGTTTTCGTCCTCGGGCCGTTGGTGTGAAACATGGGGCGTTTTCATGGTGGGGGGTTCCCTGGTTTTTGTTATGCGCACACTGTATTCAATACTCAGGACAAATGTCCATAGAGTTGTATACAACTTGTCAGTCACATAATGGTTAGGTAGCCATCCAACCTTCTAGCCTGCGCTTCTTGCCCTAACAAATCCGGCAACACATCCCCGCTGCGTCCGCGCCAGTGCCCACCAGGCTGAAGTGTTCACGGCGACCGACGGTGCAGTCGCGCTCTTTCAGCGGCCATCGGCGAAATCCGTCGCGTATTGGAGCCTGATGTAAAGCCTTAGATGGAGGCTGGCGCGATGACCCGAGCCAGCGCTTGTCGCACACGCGGTGAATCAGGCACCTGAAGATCGAACTCGCGCCGCAGCAACTCCATCAGCTCGTCGACATCCGCGACTTCGCGCCGCTCACTGTCCGCACCCATGTAATGAATGGCAAAACTGCCGTTGTTCAGGGTTTTGCGCCAGCCAGCGCCGCTGCGCGCGACCATTAGGCGCTGCGAAAAGGGTGACTCGGGATGGGTGGAGACGTACCAGTTGCCGACGGTGTAATCGATGTCTTCCTGGCGTTGCAAATCGAACAGGTACATCGGCCGCCATTCGCCTGCGACTTTGGCGCGCAGCAGGTAGCCATCTGCTTGCTTGTCGATGCGGTAAGGTTCGTGCGGGGTGGGTTGCTCATCTTTGCTGTCGAGCAACAGCGGCGCGGTGGGCACCATGCCGCCGAAGCCGACATCGGTGATGTAACGCACTCCGTCGATGGTCACCAGACTCAAACGATGGGTTCGCGCCGTCCAGCTGCCTTCCGGTTGATTCATCACCACGCGCCCGCTGATCGCCCGCGCGTCGAAGCCCAATTCAAGCAGCAGCGCATAAAACAAATGATTGAGCTCATAGCAGTAGCCGCCCCGCCCCTGCTGCAACACCTTGTCTTCGATGGAGACCAAGTCGATCAACACCGGCTCTGCACTGATCGTCGCCAGATTTTCGAAAACAAACTGAGCGGTGTGGCGCGACTGCAACTGGCGCAACGTATCCAGCATCGGTGGCGGCGGCGCATCGAAACCCAGACGTTGCAGGTACAGATTGGTATTGGTCAGCCGTGGCGCACTCATTGCTCGATCCTTATGCATGGGCCGCAGAACACTGCGTGGTTATTGCCCTGTATACGGGATCAAGCACGGCTTCCGACAATTGATTTCGCCAATCGCCCGCTCAGCGCTTTTTCCGCGAAGCGATGCGAATCCATGTCGGCGCATGGTCGCTGGCGTGCGGTTCGTTGCGCACCCAGGCGTCAACACCGGCGTCGTGCAGATACGGGCTCAATGCCGGGTTGAGCAACAGGTGGTCGATGCGCAGGCCGGAATTGGTTTGCCAATGGTTACGGAAGTAATCCCAGAAGGTGTAGAGGCGCTCTTCGGGATACACGTGGCGCAGAGAATCGGTCCAGCCCTGGTCCAGCAGCCGCTGGTAGCACTCGCGGCTTTCAGGTTGCAACAAGGCGTCCTTGAGCCAGGAACGGGTGTTGTAGATGTCCATGTCAGTGGGCACGACATTGAAGTCACCGGCCAGGACCACCGGGTGATCGCTGCTTTGCAGGTCTTTGGCGTAATTGATCAGACGCTCGAACCAGGCCAGTTTGTAATCGAATTTCGGCCCCGGCTGCGGGTTGCCGTTGGGCAGATACAGGCAACCGACCAGCACACCGTGCACCGCCGCTTCGATATAACGGCTGTGGGTGTCATCGGGATCGCCGGGCAAACCGCGTCGACTCTCCAACGGCTGCGCATCACGCGCCAGAATCGCCACGCCATTCCATGACGCCTGGCCCTGCCAGATCGCGCCGTAACCGGCGGCCTCCAGTTCGGCGGCGGGAAATGCGCTGTCCACTGATTTGAGCTCTTGCAGGCAGACGATGTCCGGTTGCTCGCGCTTGAGCCATTCCAGCAGATTCGGCAGCCGCGCGCGCATGCCGTTGACGTTGAAGGTGGCGATTCGCAGGTTTTTCATCGTCTGCAACTCCTGCCCGGTGGGATTGCAAATTGTGACCCTGAGAACGCCGCGCAGGTTGCATCGAATCACAAAGCGACAGCTCAGACTCGTTTACGCAGCCATTGCAGAAAGCCTCTTTTCGGCGCGACCACAGGCGTTTCCTCGGTCAGCGACTGCGCCTTGTGCAGACGGAAATCGAGCAATGCCTGCATGGCATCGTGGATGTCATGGCGCGCGTCCAGGCACGGTTTCAGGTAGGACTTCTCGATGCGATACAGGGCGCAGAAAGTCTTCGCGGAAAAATCCGCCGGCAGCGCGGTGTCGGAAAGAATCCCGGCCTCGCCGATCACCTCGCCCGGCCCCATGCGCCCGGATTCCAGTGGCGCACCATGGCGCTTGAGCGTCACCGATACCACGCCGGATTCAATGATGAACAAATGATCGCTGACCTCCCCGCCCGCGAGAATCGTTTCGCCGACGCGGAAAGTTTGCAGAGTCATGTTCTGGCTGAAGGTGTCTTTTTCTTCTTCACGCAGAGTCGAGAAGATCGGTGAGCTTTCCAGCAGCGCCCGTGGCCGCGACAACTGCGGTGCGGCGCTGGTCTCGTTGCTCGACAGCAGGTTGACCCCGGAGGCCTGCAAATGCCGGTACGCGAGATCGAACAACTGATTGCGCACCACGCGCTTCTCGCCCATCGAGGCGACAAACCCGCTGATTTCGTATTCCGCGCCGCCGCTGGCAGAACTCTTCAACGACACGCTCGGCGCCGGTATGTCGAGCAATTGCCGGCAGCCTTGCATTGCCCGCTCCAACGCCTCGATTACCGAACTGGGTCGGGCATGGGGGCTGACGGGCACGCTGACGGAAACGCCGAACATATTGCTCGGTCGGCTGAAGTTGATGATTTTGGCTTTCGCCGCCAGCGAGTTGGGAATCACGGCCATGCTGCCCTGACTGGTTTGCAGACGCGTGGCGCGCCAGTCGATGTCGGTGACGCGGCCCTCGGTGCCGTCGATGGAGATCCAGTCATCGAGTTGATAGGGCTTGGTGGTATTGAGGACGATGCCGGAGAACACGTCGCTCAAGGTGCTCTGCAAGGCCAGGCCGACAATGATCGCCAACGCGCCGGACGTCGCCAGCACGCCTTTGACTGGCAGATCGAGCACGTACGCCAGCGCCGCAATGATGGCGATGAGGAAAATCACCGCGCCGAGCAAGTCCTGCAACAGCCGGCCGGTATGGCCGACCCGCTGCATCATCACCGCGCCGATCAGCACCGTCAGGGTCCGCGCACCAAACAGCCACCAACCGATCTGCAACCCGGTCGCCGCCAGATGCAGCGGCACGTTGTCGGCCCACGGCGCCGGCTCCATCGGGTTGAGGCCTTCGTTGAACAGCACAATGCTGAACAGGGCGAAAATCAGCACCCGCACCAGCAGCTTCCATTCACTGCCGCGAGAGCTGATCAGCCGCCACAGGCCAAGATCGAGCAGGATCAGGATCAACGCGCTAAACAACGGGTGTTCGGTCAGCAGAGACAGCATCAAACAACTCCGACAAATGCCAATCGCGAGAAGATCGCACAGATTGGCACAGTGTAGGAGCAATTGATTTCGGTGGAGGAGCACCGGCTTACAAACACTGCAAAACCCTGAAGGAGCTGACGAAGGCTGCGATCTTGAGGCTGTGGGACGCGGAGCGTCCCCGGCTGCATTCCCACGCAGAGCGTGGGAACGATCAGACGCTGAACAACCTCCTCGCGAAGGCGTCATGTCAGTCACTACCTCTTGGACTGAAACAGAGCATTCGCGAACAGGCTCGCTCCCACAGGTAGTTTCGGTTAGCCGTAAAGCCCGGTGTCAGGCGTGCATCTGGCCAAAGCGCCCGGACTGGAAGTCGGCAAAGGCCTGGTGGATTTCCTGCTCGGTGTTCATCACGAACGGGCCGTGGCCAACGATCGGTTCGTCGATCGGCTCGCCGCTGAGCAGCAATACCACCGCGTCTTCGCTGGCCTGGAGGGTGAGTCGATCACCGTCGCGTTCGAACAGCGCCAACTGCCCTACCCCAACCGATTCCGCGCCGTTGACCTGCACCGAACCCTTCAACACCACCAGCGCGGTATTACGTCCTTCGTGCAGATCAAGGGTGAGCAGCTTGCCGGCATTGAGGCGCAGATCCCACACGTCGATTGGCGTGAAAGTCCGTGACGGTCCGGTGTGCCCATCGAATTCGCCGGCGATCAGACGCAGTCTGCCGGCGTGGTCCTTGAGCGCGATGCTCGGAATGTCGCGGTCGAGAATGGTCTGGTAACCCGGCGCGGCCATTTTGTCCTTGGCCGGCAGGTTGACCCACAGCTGGACCATTTCCAGCTTGCCGCCGGTTCTGGCGAAATTCTCCGAATGAAACTCTTCATGGAGGATGCCGGACGCTGCGGTCATCCACTGCACGTCGCCCGGGCCGATGGTGCCGCCGCTGCCGGTGGAATCGCGGTGTTGCACTTCGCCGTCGTAAACGATGGTCACGGTTTCGAAACCACGGTGCGGGTGCTGGCCGACGCCACGCTGTTCAGTGGTCGGGGTGAATTCGGCGGGACCGGCGTGATCGAGCAGCAGAAACGGGCTGATGTGCTTGCCCAGGTGGTCGTAGGAAAACAGCGTGCGCACCGGGAAACCATCGCCGACCCAATGGCCGCGCGGGCTGGTGTAAATGCCGATGATGTTTTTCATGGGGTCTCCAATGGGTAAATGCATTGGATTAAGCGTAAGGGCATATCGAATATTCGACTAGAGGGTAGAAATCGGCTTGAGTGTTCCATATGCAGAACAATTGAGTCAGCGGCGCGCATTTCGCGAGCAGGCTCGCTTCCACAGGAGTCTGCAATGGTTCAGAGGCACCGTGCGAGGCCGTGCATGGCTTCGCGCAACCTGTCGATGGCACGCTCGATAAACGCGTTTTCACCGTCTCGGCACGCCGTGTCCAGATCTGCACACGCCGCAACAACCCGCGCTGCCCCAACCATTTGCGCACCGCCCCTGATGCGATGGGCCAGCTCACGCAGGCCGTTGCGGTCGCCGACGTGGGTCTGATTCAAAGCCTGCAGATCGTCGCGCAAGCTATTACCGACTTCCTTGCGCAAACGCTCGATCAACGAGTGATCGGCACCGGCCATCTGCTCCAGGGCACTCAGATCAATCTCGACGGGCTCGGCACTTGGCGGTTCATCTTCGTGGCGCTCGCAACGATGAGCGCCTTTCAGGGCTTCAGCCAGATCATGCAAGCGAATCGGTTTGAACAGGCAGCCGTCCATGCCAGCGTCCAGACAACGCAGGCGCTCTTCGACCTGCGCATTGGCCGTAAAACCGAGGATAAGACAGGGCCTGCGGCTGCTGGCGGCCTCTTCATCGCGAATGGTGCGCGCCAGCTCATAGCCATTGCGTCGCGGCATGTTGCAGTCGGTAATCACCACATCGAAGGCCTGGGTTCGCCAGCGGTCCAGCCCCTGTTCGCCATCGCCCACATCTACCGTGCGATGCCCCAGTTCGCTCAATTGCCAGCACATCAGCAAGCGGTTGACCGGGTGATCGTCCACCACCAACACGCTTAATACACAGGTAGCGGCTGCCGCCTCGGGCGTTGCCAGTGTGGTCGTCACAGCTGTCAACAGCGGCAAGGACAGATTCATTTCCACTCGCGTGCCTTGCCCGAGATCACTATCGAGACCCAGCGTGCCGCCCATCATTTCGCAGAGGTTACGGCTGATCACCAGCCCCAGGCCGGAACCGCTGCGCGCCGCTTGAAGGCTATTGCTCGCTTGAACGAACGGGCTGAACAGGCGCTTTTGATCTTCAGCACTTATACCGATGCCGCTGTCTTCGATCAGCACTTGCACACTCACTTGCTCGTGCGATATCGCAACGATCTGCAGTCGCAGGCAGACGTCACCTGACTGTGTGAATTTGATCGCATTGCTCAACAGGTTCGACAGCACCTGTTTGAAGCGCGTCGGATCAATCAGCACATCCACGTCGGCGCGCGGATCAAGTTCGATGCGCCACAAGAGCCGTTTCTGCCGCGCCAGCCCTTCGAAAACCCGACACACCGATAACACCGTCTCGCGCAGGTTGGCCCGCTCGGGCGAGAGGGACAAATGCCCCGACTCGATACGGGCGATGTCGAGAATGTCGCCAATCAACGCCAATAATTGCTGGCCGGCATTCGACGCCACCTGAATTGCCAGTCGATCAGTCACGCCCTCCTCTGCGCGCTTGAGCGCCAGTTCGAGCATGCCGATCAAGGCGTTCATCGGTGTGCGAATCTCGTGGCTCATGGTCGCCAGGAAAGTGCTTTTGGCCCGATTGGCCTCATCCGCTGCGTCCTTGGCCTGTTGCAGTTGCAACAACCATTGCTGGCGCTGATGGATCTGCCGACGCTGCCAGCCGATCCAGATCAGGGCCAGCAGCAGCAAGCCTGCGGCGCCGGCAAAACCAAGCAGAATCTCGCGGCGATGGCGCGACCAATAGCTGTCCTCCACCACCACATCGTGGCTCCAGCGCTCGACCAGTTCATCCATTTGCTGCGGCGCGATGCTCAGCAACGCCTTGTTCAGGATCGAGTGCAGCAGCGCCGACTGCGGCGCCGTGGCCAAAGCGATGCGCGCCGGCTGATCGCCTACGGTGCCGGTAATACGCAGGCGGTCGCGGTATTGGCGGGCAATCAGAAAACGCGCCACCAGCAACGAGCTTACCGTCACGTCGACCTGTCCACGGGCAATCAGCGCCATGCCTTCGGCGGGGCTTTTGACTTCGACCAGACGCAGGCCGGGAACCCGTTGCAAGAGGTATTCGCGCAACGGGTGGCCGCGATAGATCGCCAGGCGTTTGCCCGCCAGTTCGTCGAGCGGCAATGGATGTGGTCCGTTCGCTGCGCTGACTAGCACGAACGGATTGTTCAGATAGGCGCGGGTGAATTGCAGCTGCGCTTCCCGCTCGGTGCTCGGCGTCACCACGGGCAAAATATCGAGTGCGCCGGCCTGAAGTTGTTCGAACTGGTCGTTCAGCGAGGTGCCACGCACGATCTCGAAATTCAGCCCGCTGCGCTGTGCAATCAGGCTCAGCAACTGCGCTGCCAGGCCGTTGAAGCGTCCGTCAGCATCGAAAAACGCCAACGGCGCGAAGTCTTCGACAGCGCCGACCCGCACCACCGGGTGCTGATCCAGCCACTGCTGCTCGGCGGCGCTGAGCTGTACCCGCGACTGTTCGGCCATCTCGGCGAGGCCGACGCTCCAGCGCTGTTCGATCAGATGGCGACGCTCCATGGGCACGGCCAGCAAGGCCTTGTCGACGATGCGTTTGAGCACCACATCGCTGCGCAACAACGCAAAGGCGAACGGATTGGCATCAAGGCCCGACGGCCCGGCCAATTGCAGGTCGTTGCGATAATTGGTGTTGATCAGATAGTTGGCGCTGATGAAGTCGCCCAGGTACACATCGTCGGCACCGAAGGCGACCGCGCCGAGTGCATCCATGGCCGAAGCATAAAGCTGTACGTGGGCGCCGGGGTAGAACGCCTGAACATGGGTCAGCGGCAGGTAATCCTCGACCATGGCGATGCGTTTGCCTGCAAGGTCAGCAGGCAGTTTCTCGTCGTGACGCGTGACCAGCATCGGCTGATCTTCAGCATACGGCCGCGACAGAACAAAGGCCGGATCCGCCGCTTCGAAACTGTTCGAGGTGCCCAGGAGTTCGACGTCAGCGCGCTTGAGTGCGGCCATCAGTGCGGGACGATCGGCGAAACGCCGCACTTCGATCCTGATGCCGAGCAGTTGCGCCAGCAGATCGGCGTAATCCGCCGTCAGCCCTTCCAGCTCATGCTGATTGCGGGTGATTTCGAAGGGCGGGTAATCCGGGCCGGAGATGCCCATGCGCAAGACTGGATGCTCACGCAGCCACTGGCGCTCCCGATCATCGAGGCGCACCTGGATACTTCCCGGTTCGAGGCGCGCCAGCACCTCCAGCGTCTGCGGCTGGTCATTCGCCCCGACCGAGGCAACAAGCCCCAGCCACAGCAATAAAACCCGCAGTCCCTGCATCATGTCGGGGTACTCAGATCAAGTGATTGCGCTTGGCGAACTCACGCAGAAGCACCAGCGAACCCAGGCCAAGTTTCGCCATCATGCGGGTCTTGTAGGTGCTGACGGTTTTGTGACTCAGGTGCATTTCCAAAGCGATGGCCTTGTTCGGTTTGCCCAGCGCCAGATTCACGAAAATGCATAACTCTCGATCGGACAGCTGCGCGATCAGCTCCTTTTCCGTGCGTTGCACGGCGTTGTACAGACCGCTGGTATTGGGCAATGCGGAGAAATAAGTGTGGCCGGACATCAATGCCTTGATGGCTTCGTGCAGCAGAGTCAGTTGATTGCTCTTGGTCACGTAGCCCCGTGCGCCGGCGCGCAGACAGCGCTCCTGGTAATGCGTGGGCTCATGCATGCTGAACACCAGCACCCGGCAACGCGCCGTTGGCGCCTTGATCTGGATTCGCGTCAGCACTTCCAGACCGTCCATCGATCCCAGCCCCAGATCGAGCACAACCAGGTGCGGATCATGCGCGCAGATCAACGGCACGACTTCATTGCCATTGGACGCTTCATGAATCCGTGTGAAGCCTTGAGCCTGCAGAACGATCCGAATGGCCGCGCGCACGACTGGATGGTCATCGACGATCAGCGCTGACTTCATTGGGACTCCTGCAAAATCGAAGACACCGCAACAGTCTGTCCCGGAGTCGGTGGCTGCGCCGGCACTGTTACATGGATGGGCAAGAGAATCACCTGTCAGGTCTGACAGTTGTGCAGAGTGTCTTTTTATGCATTGGCATGGCGCAACGATGCGTGGGCGTCAGGCGCTGCCTGGGGTTCGTCGCAAGTTTCGGCTCTTGCCATTACCTGCCCGATGAGCTGTGAATTGGGCAATGGCGTCGGGCTGATCTGCGCGTTTTCCTGAGCAAATCCGGCAGCCGCCTGCAACGGTGCCGACGGTTCGTTGTAGATCAGAGCATGGCGAACCTGTGGGTTATCGAGCAGAAAGCCCAGCAGATCGAGAGAGCCTGCCGCCAGTTCGGCATTGATCACCAGCACATCGAACGGCTCGCAGCCATAGTCGACCAAGGTCAACAATTCGCCGAGAGTCTGCACCGGGGCGACGCGGTAGTAGCCGAGCGCATTGAACAGGCGCTCGATTTTCATGCGATGAAAATGCTGCGGGTCGGCGATCAGGATGCGCAACGCTTTGTTGCTCATGGTCATTCTTCCGGTGAGGTTTGGGGAGGGCAAGACTACGCAAGCGTCGGGGATAGCTCTGTAGGACTTTTCCTAAAAATCCGGTCATTCATCCGTCGGCCCTGACGCACCAATATCCCCTGTGGGAGCGAGCCTGCTCGCGAAGGCGGTATACCTGTCAGAAATTTATTGACTGACACGGCGCCTTCGCGA
>NZ_JAPCIK010000017.1:0-55701 GCF_025910115.1 Pseudomonas sp. RG1 | reverse complement strand
CAGGGGAAAGCATTCCATGGCGGTTATTGCCAGCCGAACCGGCGGATATAGAAGCCTTTAACGGCTTGGGTCAGCGCCATGTACGCCAGCAGAATCACCGGCAGAAACACGAAATACAGCGACGGCAGCGCCTGCAATTTGAAGTAATGCGCCAGCGGCCCCATCGGCAGGAAGATGCCGACCGCCATGATGACCCCGGTCATCACCAGCAGCGGCATGGCGGCGCGGCTTTGCAGGAACGGGATCTTCGGCGTGCGGATCATGTGCACGATCAGCGTCTGGGTCAGCAGACCGACCACGAACCAGCCGGACTGGAACAGCGTTTGGTGATCCGGCGTGTTGGCGTCGAACACGTACCACATCAAGGCGAACGTCGTGATATCGAAGATCGAACTGATCGGGCCGAAAAACAGCATGAAGCGCCCGACGTCAGCCGGCTGCCAGCGCTGCGGCTGTTTCAGCATCTCGTTGTCGACGTTATCGAACGGAATGGCGATCTGCGAAATATCGTAGAGCAGGTTCTGCACCAGCAGGTGCATCGGCAGCATCGGCAGGAACGGGATGAACGCGCTGGCAACCAGCACCGAGAACACATTGCCGAAGTTGGAGCTGGCAGTCATCTTGATGTACTTGAGCATGTTGGCGAAGGTGCGCCGCCCTTCGAGCACGCCCTCCTCCAGCACCATCAGGCTTTTTTCCAAGAGAATGATGTCCGCCGCTTCCTTGGCGATGTCCACCGCGCTGTCCACGGAAATGCCGATGTCGGCGCTGCGCAGCGCCGGCGCGTCGTTGATACCGTCGCCCATGAATCCGACCACATGGCCGTTGCCCTTGAGAATGCCGACGATGCGCTCTTTGTGCGATGGCGTGAGTCTGGCGAAGACGTTGGTCGTCTCGACCGCCATAGCCAGCTCAGCATCGCTCATGCGCTCAATGTCATTGCCCAGCAGCAAACCCTGTTGGGCGAGGCCGACCTCGCGGCAGATTTTCGCCGTCACCAGTTCGTTGTCACCGGTCAGCACCTTGACCGCCACGCCATGCTCGGCCAAAGCCTTGAGCGCTGGCGCGGTGCTTTCCTTCGGCGGATCGAGGAACGCCACGTAACCGATCAGCGTCAGTTCCTGCTCATCGGCCAGGCTGTAAATTTCACGACCTGCTGGCATTGAGCGAGCCGCGACCGCCACCACGCGCAGACCTTCGGCGTTGAAAGCGCCGGTGACCTGGCGAATCCGCGCCAGCAATTCATCGCTCAATGCCTCATCAACTTCGCCGTGACGCACCCGGCTGCACACCGCCAGCACTTCTTCCACCGCGCCTTTGCAGATCAATTGATGGGGCTGACCGCGGCTCTCCACCACCACCGACATGCGCCGGCGATTGAAGTCGAACGGGATCTCATCGACCTTGCGAAACACGCTGCCGACCTTGAGTTCGCGATGGACTTCCACGTGTTCGAGCACGGCGACATCCAGCAGGTTTTTCAGGCCGGTCTGGTAGTAGCTGTTGAGGTAGGCCAGTTCCAGCACAGCGTCAGAATCCTCACCCCAGACGTCGACATTACGCGCCAGAAAGATCTTGTCCTGAGTCAGGGTGCCGGTCTTGTCGGTGCACAGCACGTCCATGGCGCCGAAGTTCTGGATCGCGTCGAGGCGTTTGACGATGACCTTTTTGCGCGACAGAAACACGGCGCCTTTGGCCAGGGTCGAAGTGACGATCATCGGCAACATTTCCGGGGTCAGGCCAACCGCAATCGACAGCGCGAAGAGCAGCGCTTCGCTCCAGTCGCCCTTGGTGAAACCGTTGATGAACAGCACCAGCGGCGCCATGACGAACATGAAGCGGATCAGCAGCCAGCTGACCTTGTTGACCCCCTGCTGGAACGAGGTCACCGCGCGGTCCGTCGCGCCGACCCGTTGCGCCAGCGCACCGAAGTAGGTGCTGTTGCCGGTGGTGAGAATCAGTGCAATCGCGCTGCCGGAGACGACGTTGGTGCCCATGAACAGAATGTTGTCCAGCTCGAGCGGGTTACGCGTGTCGCGATCGGTCTGCCGGGTGAATTTCTCCACCGGCATCGACTCACCGGTCATTGCTGCCTGGCTGACGAACAGGTCCTTGGCGCTGAGCACGCGGCAATCGGCGGGAATCATGTCGCCGGCCGAGAGCACGACGAGATCGCCGGGCACCAGTTGCTTGATCGGCAGCTCCCGCCGTGGCCCATCCCGGCGCAGCACCGTGGCGGTGTTGCTGACCATGGCTTTGAGCGCATCGGCGGCCTGATTGGATTTGCTCTCCTGCCAGAAGCGCAGCAGCGTCGACAGCACCACCATGGAAAAAATCACCACGGCCGCCTTGAGGTCTTCGGTCAGCCAGGAGATCACCGCGAGCAGAGTCAGCAGCAGGTTGAACGGGTTTTTGTAGCAGTGCCACAGATGGGTCCACCACGGCAGCGGCTGCTCGTGTTCGACTTCGTTGAGGCCGTGTTGCGCGCGCAGTGCATCGGCCTCGACCTCGGTGAGCCCCTCGCCGTGCGTGCCCAGCGATGACAGCAACGCAGCGCTGTCTTCATGGGCGGCAGCGACCAGCGTGTTGGCCAGCGTCGGCGGCACTTCACGGCTGACCGTGGTGTCATTGATCGAATCCAGCAGCGCCAGACGACGGAAGTGCCGGGCGATATGGCGGCTGCGCAGAAAGCCTGCGAAAAATTCCTTGAGCGTGAGTTTCATGGCTGTGTCCCCTGTGGTCAGCCGGGAAACCGTCGGGCAGGTACCGCCGCGCCCTGGCACCGGGAAAACCGGCACGGCAAGGCGTGGCACGCCGGTCGGGTATGACAGGCCTGTCGATAGGCCGCGATGACGACTGAGGTCGCCATCACACCTGGTTCAGCGTCGATGAGAAGGACGTCGAGACACGACCCAAAACCGGCCGTGCACGGGATGCCGCTGCTCGCTGTTACGGCGAGACAACGGCAGGGAAAGGCTGCGCGTTATCTTGCCGAGAATCTGCCGGTGATCGAGACCGGCCGACAACTGTCACTCGAACAAGTACCCACTGTGGGTCTCCGCAATTGATGAAAACGCGCGCAGCTTACGCCCGCAGCGAAACGGCGGGAAGAGGTGTTTTCGGGGAATGTGGGGGGTGTTCAGGAAGGGTTCAGATTCAGGATCTGTGGGGCTTTCCATGGCCCCATCGCGAGCAGGCTCGCTCCCACATTCTGGCCTGCGCTCACAGAACCATTGTGGGAGCGAGCCTGCTCGCGAAGGCGATATGTCAGGCAATGCAGATTCAGCTGGCAGTCGCCAACAACAGCTCCGCCACCGAGCGACTGTGCCCGCGCTGTTTGCCATGCTCGTACAACGAGCCAGCGATTTCATCGGCGCGAATCGGCAGCACCGACAGCAGCGTATCGCTCAGGCCATGGCTGGCCTGGCAGAAGCCCTGCATATAAATGCCGGCCTTGCAGCGCTCGTCGGTGATCAGTTTGTAGTTGCGATCGACCTCGAACTCACCGAGGTATTCCTCCAGCGGCGCGAGCAACTTGCGGTGCATCTGCCGCTCGTAACCGGTGGCCAGCACCACGGCGTCATAGATTCGCACCGTGACTTCGCCGGTGGCATTGTTGCGCACCGCCAGTTCGATGCCATTTGCCGTCGCAGTGGCGCTCTCGACGGTGGTCAGGGTGCGGAACGCATGGCGGGCAATCCCGGAAACCTTCTGCCGGTAGAAGATGCCGTAGATGCGTTCGATCAGGTCGATGTCGACCACCGAATAGTTGGTGTTGTGGTACTCGTTGACCAGACGCTCGCGCTCGACGCTGTTCTGCTGGAACACCAGATCAGTGAATTCCGGCGAGAACACCTCGTTGACGAACGGGCTGTCATCCGCAGGCTTCAACGCCGAACCACGCAGGATCATGTCGACCTGCACCGACGGGAATGAATCGTTCAGATCGATGAAGGCTTCCGCCGCGCTCTGCCCGCCTCCGATGATGGCGATGCTCATCGGTTGATTGTTCACGCACGGCTGTCTGGCCATTTGCGACAGATACTGCGAATGGTGGAACACCCGATGATCGCCCTTCAGCGCCTTGAACGCCTCTGGAATGCGCGGTGTGCCGCCAGCGCTGACCACCACCGAACGTGTGGTACGCACGAATTGCTGGCCGTCGCTGCCCCGGGAAATCACCCGCAATGCCTCGACCTGTTGGTTGTGCAAAACCGGTTCGATGAACTGCACTTCTTCGCCATAACGGCTCTGCTCGGTGAACTGCCCGGCCACCCAGCGCAGGTAGTCGTTGTACTCCATGCGGCATGGATAAAAAGTGCCGAGGTTGATGAAATCGACCAGACGCCCGTGGTGCTTGAGGTAGTTGACGAACGAGTAAGGGCTGGTCGGATTGCGCAGGGTCACCAGGTCCTTGAGGAAGGAAATCTGCAACTCGCTCTGCGTCGACAAGGTGTTGCCGTGCCAGCTGTAAGTGGCCTGCTTGTCGAGGAACAGCACATCCAGTTCGCCCTGGATCCGGCCGCGCTCCTGCAGAGCGATGGCCAGTGCCAGGTTCGAAGGGCCGAAACCGACGCCGATCAGGTCGTGAACGATGGGCGATGCAATTGCCTGTGTCATTTCCAGTGTCCTCTGGATGAACCCCTCAACGCGGGGAAATAAAGCCTGGGTGGCCTGACCGGCCTGAATCAGGTCAGCAGGTCGTCTGTTGAGTAGGAACGAGGACGATGAAAGGAAATTTAACCGGCGCGGCTCACTGGCGATCCCATTGCTGGATGCGCAAGCGGCAATGTTTCATGGCGTTGACGATGTGTTTTTCCACCAGCGCCCGGGAGATGCCGAGGGTCTGGGCGATTTCCGGATGGGACATTCCTTCGATCTTGCGCAGCAGAAAACTGTCGCGGCACAGCGGCGGCAGCTCGGCCAGTGCGCGCTGAAGCATTTCCAGGCGCTGTCCGTGATCAAGGGTGCCGTGAGGCGAGGGAGTGAAATAGCGCTCTTCGTTATCCAGCACGTCCAGCGATTCGACCTGGCGCAGCGCGTTGCGGCGGTGATCGTCGATAACCAGGTTCAACGCGGTGCGATAAAGGAAGGCCCGGGGTTGTTCGATCGGCACCTCGCTGGAGCGCTCCAGCACCCGTACATAGGCGTCATGCACCACATCCTCGGCGACCTGACGGTTGCCCAGTCTGGCGTTGAGGAAACACACCAGCTCACGATAGTAGTTTTCCAACATGACTCCCGACCGCATCGATGCCGTTTCTGTCCTTGAGCGCACTGATCAGACCTGCAAATCACGCAGTAGCAAGATAGTGGCAACTTGAGGTGCGTAATTTATAGTAATTCTCATATAGATTTAAAGAGTTGATTCCATATCCCGGACAAATAGTCGTGGCCCGGCTGCGGTAACTCGATGTGTCTGCGGCTAAATTCCGTCGCCCATGCCTCGTTTACAGGACAGCCCCTGTGTCTGTCGTGCCTTGCGACGGGCCGCAACCACTGGCCGGATCCCTGCATGAATCGTCCCCGCCCCGCCCGTCGCGCGCTGTTTGCCGCCCTCTGTCTGATTCCCGTGATCGCCGTCGCTGCCTGGCAAGTCTTGCCACCCGGTCGCGACGCCGTTGCCACTGTGCAGGTCAGCCGCGGCGATATCGAAAACAGCGTGACAGCGCTCGGCACCTTGCAGCCGCGCCGCTATGTGGATGTCGGCGCACAGGCTTCGGGGCAGATTCAGAAGATTCACGTCGAGGCCGGCGATACGGTCAAGGAAGGCCAGTTGCTGCTGGAAATCGACCCGTCGACACAGAAAGCCAAGCTCGATGCCGGGCGCTTTTCCATCGAGAACCTCAAGGCGCAGCTGCAGGAGCAACGTGCCCAGCACGATCTGGCGCAGCAGAAATACCAGCGCCAGAAGAAACTCGCCGCCGGTGGCGCCACCCGCGAGGAAGACGTGCAGACCGCGCGCGCCGAGGTTCGCGCAACCCAGGCGCGCATCGACATGTTCCAGGCGCAGATCCGTCAGGCCCAGGCCAGCCTGCGCAGTGACGAGGCGGAACTCGGTTACACGCGCATCTACGCGCCGATGAGCGGCACCGTGGTCGCCGTCGGTGCGCGCGAAGGCCAGACCCTCAACGCGCAACAACAGACCCCGCTGATCCTGCGCATCGCCCGACTGTCGCCGATGACCGTGTGGGCCGAGGTTTCAGAGGCCGACATCGGCCACGTCAAACCCGGCATGACCGCCTACTTCACCACCCTCAGCGGCGGCACTCGGCGCTGGAGCAGCACCGTGCGGCAGATCCTGCCGGTGCCGCCGCGTCCGCTTGAACAGAATCAAGGCGGCAGTCCAACCAGTGGTCGCAGTGGCAGCGAACGGGTGGTGCTGTACACCGTGCTGCTCGACGTCGACAACGCCGATCACAGCCTGATGACCGACATGACCGCGCAGGTGTTCTTCGTCGCCGAACAGGCGCAAGACACCCTGACCGTGCCGACTGCCGCCCTGCAACCGGGCTCGCGTCCGCAGTGGCAGCGAGCGCAGATCGTCGCTGCCAACGGTGATATTCAGGCGCGCGAAGTACGCACCGGCATCAGCGATCGCCTGCGCACCCAAGTGCTGGAAGGTCTGGCCGAGGGCGAGCATGTTCTCAGCGCGCCGGCCACTGGTCATGGAGGCTGAATGCACACGCCCCTGATCGACCTGCGGCAGATCCGCAAAGCCTATGGCGGTGATGACAGCCCGCGGGTGGAAGTGCTGCGCGGGATCGATCTGTCGATCCACGCCGGCGAGTTCGTTGCCATCGTCGGCGCCTCCGGTTCGGGCAAATCGACGCTGATGAATATCCTCGGTTGCCTCGACCGTCCCACCAGCGGCGAGTATCTGTTCGCCGGGGAAAATGTCGCGCAGCTGGACAGCGATGAACTGGCCTGGCTGCGCCGCGAAGCCTTCGGGTTTGTCTTTCAGGGCTACCACCTGATTCCCTCCGGCTCGGCCCAGGAAAACGTCGAGATGCCAGCGATCTATGCCGGCACCCCGGCCGCCGAGCGGCATGCCCGAGCTCACGCACTACTGGAACGTCTTGGCCTCGGCACTCGCACCGGCAATCGCCCGCATCAGCTTTCCGGCGGCCAGCAACAGCGGGTGTCGATCGCCCGTGCGCTGATGAACGGCGGCCATATCATCCTCGCCGACGAGCCGACTGGCGCCCTCGACAGCCACAGCGGCGCCGAGGTCATGACCCTGCTCGACGAACTCGCCGATCAAGGCCATGTGGTGATCCTCATCACCCACGACCGCGAAGTGGCGCAACGGGCCAAACGCATCATCGAAATCCGTGACGGCCTGATCATCAGTGACAGCGCCGAGCACGCGTGCGCGCCGCCTGTGGCCAATCCCGGGGCGTTGCAAGCGGTCGACCTGCGCCAGCGCCTGAGCAACGGCAGCAGCCAGACCGGCGCCTGGAAAGGTGAACTGCTCGACGCTGTACAAGCGGCGTGGCGGGTGATGTGGATCAACCGCTTTCGCACGGCGCTGACCCTGCTGGGCATCGTCATTGGCGTGG
Organism: Pseudomonas sp. RG1; assembly: GCF_025910115.1. Lineage (NCBI taxonomy): Bacteria > Pseudomonadati > Pseudomonadota > Gammaproteobacteria > Pseudomonadales > Pseudomonadaceae > Pseudomonas > Pseudomonas sp. RG1. The sequence goes on along the minus strand of NZ_JAPCIK010000017.1, from coordinate 48,139 downwards.
CCTCGGTGGTGGTCATGCTCGCCGTCGGCGAAGGCAGCAAGCGTCAGGTCATGGCGCAAATGGGTGCGTTCGGCTCGAACATCATTTACCTCAGCGGCTCGGCGCCGAACCCCCGCACGCCGGAGGGCATCATCACCCTCGACGACGTTGCCGAACTGTCCGCCCTGCCCCAGGTGGAACGGATCATGCCGGTCAACGGCTCGACCGCCGGGGTGCGCTTTGGCAATGCCGACCACAGCAGTTACGTCGGCGGCAATGACACCAACTTTCCGCAGATTTTCAACTGGCCGGTGATCCAGGGCAGTTACTTCACCCAGGCCGACGAGGACAGGGCCGCCGCCGTCGCGGTGATCGGCACCAAGGTCCGCGACAAATTGCTCAAGGATGTCGCCGACCCCATCGGTCAATACATCCTCATCGAAAACGTGCCGTTCCAGATCCTCGGCGTGCTCGCCGAAAAAGGCGCCAGCTCCGGCGACTCTGATAGCGACAACCGCATTGCCGTGCCCTATTCGGCGGCGAGCACGCGACTGTTCGGCAGCCGCAATCCGCAATACGTGGTGATTGCCGCCAAGGACGCGCGCAAGGTCAAGGACGCCGAACAGGCCATCGAGCAGGCGATGTTGCGTCGGCACCACGGCAAGAAGGATTTCGAGCTGACCAACAATGCCGCGATGATCCAGGCCGAAGCGCGCACGCAAGGCACGCTGTCGCTGATGCTGGGGGCAATTGCGGCGATTTCCCTGCTGGTCGGCGGTATCGGCGTGATGAACATCATGCTCATGACCGTACGCGAACGCACCCGCGAGATCGGTATTCGCATGGCCACCGGCGCCCGTCAGCGCGACATCCTCCGTCAGTTTCTCACTGAAGCGCTGATGCTCTCGGTGGTCGGCGGAATCGCCGGAATCGGCCTGGCGCTGCTGGTCGGCGGCGTGTTGTTGCTCAGCGGCGTGGCGATTGCCTTTCAAGCGCTGGCGGTGATCGGTGCGTTCGCCTGTGCGCTGGTCACCGGCGTCATCTTCGGCTTTATGCCGGCCCGCAAAGCTGCCCGGCTTGACCCGGTCACGGCCCTTACCAGTGAATGATCGACCTATGAAAGTGCGACTGACCTTCCTCGCCGCCAGCCTGTTGCTGGCGGCCTGCAGCAGCCCGGCGCCGCGCCTGGACAGCGGCGTGCAGCCACCGAGCGCGTGGCAGTCCGCCGACACCCCCGGCGCGCTGCAGAGCAATCGGCAATGGTGGACGCAATTCGGCAGCCCCGAGCTGGAGCGGCTGGTGGAACAGGCGCGGCTGGGCAGCTATGACCTCGCCGCCGCCGTGGCGCGAGTCAGACAGGCCGAGGCCAGCGCAACCATCGCCGGCGCCCCGCTGCTGCCCGAGCTCAAGGCCGGGCTGAATGCCAACCGGCAGAAACTGATTCACGGCAAGGGCTACAGCCAACTGGATGTCAGCCCGGAGAATCGTTCGCTGGACTATTACGATGCCGAGCTCAGCGCCAGTTACGAAGTCGATTTCTGGGGCGGCAAGCGTGCCGCCCGCGACAGTGCGGTGTTCGGCGTGCAGGCCAGCGAGTTCGACCGCGCCACCGTCGAGCTGACCTTGCTCAGCGGCGTCGCCAACAGTTACACCCAGGCCCTGGCCTTGCGTGAGCAGGCGCGCATTGCCGAACTCAATCTGAAAAATGCGCAGAATGTGCTGCAGCTGGTGCAGACCCGTTTCGACGCCGGCAGCGCCACCGCGCTGGAACTGGCCCAGCAGAAAAGCCTGGTGGCCGAACAACAGCGTCGTCTGCCGCTGGTGCAACACCAGGCCCGCGAAGCACTGATCAGCCTCGCCGCCCTGCTCGGCCAACCGGTGCAAGCGTTGCCGTTGCCCACGCAATCCTTCGCCCAATTGCACTGGCCGGACATCGCCAGCGGCGTGCCGAGCGACTTGCTCAGTCGGCGTCCGGACATTGCCAGCGCCGAGGCCAAGCTCGCGGCAGCCCAGGCTGATGTCACCGTCGCCCGTGCCGCGATGCTGCCGAAAATCACCCTGACCGCCAGCCTCGGCAGCGGCGCCGATCTGGCCGCCGATTTGCTGCGCACGACGTTCTACAACCTGTCCTCGGGGCTGACCGCGCCGATCTTCAACAACGGCCGCCTCAGCGCCGAACGCGACAAGGCCAAGGCGCGGCAGGACGAATTGCTGCAGACCTATCGCGGGGCAATCATCAACGGCTTCGCCGACGTCGAAAAAGCCCTCAGCAGCATTCGTGGCCTCGACGAACAACGGCAATGGCAAAGCGAAGAACTGAACCAGGCACAAACCGCCTTCGACATCGCCCAGAGCCGCTACCAGGCCGGCGCCGAAGACCTGCTCACCGTCCTGCAAACCCAGCGCACGCTGTATGCGGCGCAAGACCTCAACGTACAACTGCGCCTGTCGCGATTGCAGGCGAGCATTGCCTTGTACAAAGCGTTGGGGGGTGGCTGGGAGGTGATCTGAGGGCAACGCGTCGACTGAACTGACGCCTTCGCGAGCAGGATCGCTCCCACAGGGAGCCTTGGTCGTGCCGAAAATTTCTGTCCAGACCGAATTTCATTTGTGGGAGCGAGCCTGCTCGCGAAGGGGTCCTGTCAGGCACTGATGCATCTGAATGACACACCGCATTCGCGAGCAGGCTCGCTCCCACAAGGGGATTGCGAACTATTCTGAATATGTGTGTGTTGAACCAATCTAGAGCTGTCGGCCCTTGACCTTCAGATGCCGCGCATACCAGGGGCGCTGTGGCACTTTGCGGAACAGTTCGGTCATGTTGTCTTCGTCGCCAAAAGTGATACGCAGCGCCAGCTTCATGGTTTCCGGGTCCATCTCCACTGAGCGTCCGACTTGCAGGCCGGGCACGGTGCTGCAGCCGTGGGTGTCGGGGCCGAGCCAGGGGTCGGCGACTTCCACCCAACGCCCCGGTGCAAACCATGGCACGCCGTTGACTTCCAGACGGCTCACTTCGCCCGGATGAAAACGTTCATGGGCGCGGAACCAGTCTTCCAGGCGATCATCGATCCAGCCATGAAAGCGCCAGAACACCGGGTTCACATGGGAGGAAAACGGATCGCCGAGGAAGTCGTTTTCCGGCGCATACCAGCGCGCGGCGAAGTCCGCCTGATCGCGCGCCATCGGCACCGGAATGTCGTTGGACGGATCACGCGCCACCGAGGCCCAGCGCATGTGCAGCCAGTCGTGCAGGCCCAGTTCGACTTCCGAACCGAACTGGCCAAGGGTCAATTTCGATAAGTATCGCGGGTCACGGTACTGGGATTCCCAAACCAGGAAATTGCTCTGGAAGGTCTCCGCCGCTTTGATGTCGCTGACCCATTTGGTGTACTCGTCATCGCCCTCGGCCAGCCAGGTCGGCGGCAGCGAATTGCCGTCGTGATTGTCGAAATAGCGGGCGAAGCCCTGGCGGTCACGTTCCAGCTCAGGCTGCGGCTGCGGGAACGCCGGCCAGGAAGGCAAATCCTGCATCGAACGGGCGATGCCTAGCATGTGCCGATGCATAAAGAAAAAGTCCACGCCCGAGCCATTGCGATCCTTGCTCGGCCCACGGGCGTCGCGCTCCTTGTCACGTGGCCCGGGCTGCCAGCCGATGCCGCGCAAGGCCTCGCGTTTTTTCTCCGAGAGCTTGTGCCACTTGTCGCGGGTGGCGTGCCAGAGCTGGTGGAACAACCGATGCTCGGGCGCCACCAGCCAGGCCAACAGTTGCGGATTAAGCCCGGTGCGTTCACGGGCCTCGGGAAAACGCCGCTTGATAGCGATGAACTGATTGTCCTGCTCGGGCAACGCCAACGGCCGGTCCAGACGCAGCACTTGCCCGGTGAACGTGGCGCTGCCGGCATTGCCGAACGCCGCCCAGACTTCATCCAGTTTGACTTTGAATTCATACACCGGCGGCGCAAGTGGCGCATCGGTGCGCAGCAGGCGCCAATACATCTCGGCGCCGTTGCCCGGTGCCAGATCGCCAATGACTTGATAACGCACAGGCCCTTCGGCACGCAGATTCGCGCCGGTGTCGAGATAACCACGCAAGCCGCGCCCACGATGGGCAATGTCTAGAAACAGCTCCAGGCCTTGCGCCGGCAGACCATCAAGCCCTGCCGCCGCACCGGTAAAGCGAATGTCCCAGACCCCACGCAAATTGTCCGCCAGCTGTTGCCCGGCGGTGTCCGCCAGATCGACCGTGGCCTCGCCCGGGGTGATCGGAAACTCCTCGCGAGTCAGTTCACGATGTGCATAAAAAGCGGCAGGCAGCGCGGCGCCCGTGAGTGCCATGCCCGCCATGAACCAGCGTCGAGAGATCGTCATTGCCCTACCTGTGTCAGCCATGAAGCAGGCTTTATCCAAGCTAGAACGTTTGCTCGGCGCGGAAATTTACGCTGCCGGCAAACATCACCCGCGCCGCTGCCGGGCATTTGTAACGCACACCTAAATTAGCCGTGCAGCCACTCGTTCTTCCCAGATAGCAAAGGCCCCTGCGCCTGCACCTCGACGGCGAACCTGAATGAGATGGCAATGACAAAACCGCGTTGGAAAAAGGCTCTATTCATCGGCCTGCCGCTGGCCCTGGCGATCAGTGCCGGCGCAGGATTTCTGGCCTGGGATTACCTGAACAACCCCGGCTACCCGGTGAAGGTGATGAAACAGGCGACCGAGTTGCAGGATCGCCTGCTGTCGTTCGACAGCCACATCACCGTGCCGCTGAGTTTCGGCAGCCACGATCACGAAGCCGACAAGGATGGCTCGGGCCAGTTCGACCTGGTCAAGGCCAATCGTGGGCGCTTGTCTGGCGCGGCGTTGACGGTGTTCGGCTGGCCGGAAATGTGGAACGGCCCGAACGCCCCGCACCGTCCGACCGAGGGTTTTGTCGAAGAGGCGCGCAACCAGCAGGAAGTGCGCTACAAGATCATTTCCGGGATTGTCCGCGACTTTCCCAATCAGGCCGGCATCGCCTACACACCGGATGATTTCCGCCGCCTGCACGGCGAAGGCAAATTTGCGATTTTCATCAGCATGCTCAACGCCTACCCGCTGGGCAACGATCTGAGCAAGCTCGACCTGTGGGCCGGGCGCGGCATGCGCATGTTCGGCTTCAGTTACATCGGCAACAACAGCTGGGCCGACTCGTCGCGGCCGCTGCCGTTTTTCAATGACTCGCCCGACGCCCTCGATGGTCTGTCGGACATCGGTAAACAAGCGGTGCAGCGCTTGAACGATCTGGGCGTGATCATCGATGTTTCGCAGATGTCCACCAAGGCACTCGAGCAAGTCGCCGAACTGAGCCGCACACCGCTGGTGGCCTCGCACTCGGCGCCCCGGGCGGCGGTGGATATCCCGCGCAACCTCAGCGACAAAGAGCTGCAATTGATCAAGAACAGTGGCGGCGTGGTGCAGGTCGTCGCCTTCTCGCAGTACCTGAAACCGTTGACCGAAGGCACACAGGACAAACTCAATGCGCTGCGTGCGCGCTTCGATCTGCCGCCACTGCCTAATCTGGCCATGGCGCTGATGCCGGGCGATCCGATCATCACCGCTTGGTCGGAGCAGAAGCTCGGCCAGTACGCCAGCGGCCTCTACGCGATCCTCGAAGAAGAACCGAAAGCCACCCTCAAGGACTTCGGCGACGCCATCGATTACACGGTGCGCAAGATCGGTATCGACCACGTCGGCATTGCTTCTGACTTCAACGATGGCGGCGGCATCAAGGGCTGGGAAAACGTCGGCGAAATCCGCAACGTCACCGCCGAACTGCTGCAGCGCGGCTACTCCGAAGCGGACATCGCCAAGCTCTGGGGCGGCAACTTCATGCGCGTCTGGGATCAGGTGCAAAAAGCCGCGAAACCGGCGCTGGCGTCACGCCAGGAGGTGGCGCGACCATGACCGATCGTCGCACTTTTCTGAAACAGGCCGGCCTGCTCGCCGCCGCCCTGCCCCTGGGCGCCAGCCTGACTGCACCGGCGGCCGTCGCTGCCGTGCCGAATGCCTCGCGGGACAAATGGGCGCAGTTGCGTCAAATGTTCGATCAGGATCCTCAGGCGATTCACTTCGCCAATTTCCTCGTCACCTCACATCCGAAACCGGTGCGCGAAGCGATCGAACGCCATCGCGCAGCGCTGGATCTGAATCCGGGTCTGGCGATGGATTGGGATCTGGGCGTCACCGAGAAACGCGAAGAAAACGTGCGCCACTGGGCCGGCCAGTATCTGCAAGCCAAACCGGCGCAGATCGCCCTGACCGGCAGCACCACCGAAGGCCTGGCGATGATCTACGGCAGCGTGCAGGTGCGCGCGGATCAGGAAATTCTCACCACGGTTCACGAGCATTATTCGACGCGCAACATCCTCGATTTCCGCAGCCGGCGTGACGGCACGCGCGTGCGCAAACTCAAGCTGTTCGAAACCCCGCAGAGCATTTCTCTGGATCAGGTGCTCGACACGATCAATCGCAATATCCGCCCCGAGACCCGTGTGCTGGGCATGACCTGGGTGCATTCGGGCAGCGGCGTGAAGCTGCCGATCAGCGAGATCTCGCGGCTGGTCGATGAGCACAACCGTCAGCGCGAGGACAAGGATCGGCTGATCTACGTGGTTGATGGCGTGCACGGTTTTGGCGTCGACGACCTGAGTTTCCCGCAGATGAACTGCGACTTTTTCATCGCCGGCACGCACAAGTGGATGTTCGGCCCGCGCGGCACCGGCATCGTCTGCAGCCGTACCGAAGAACTGAAATACGTCAGCCCCAGCGTGCCGACCTTCTCCGAGGCCACGGCTTTCTCGACCATCATGACCCCGGGCGGCTACCACGCCTTCGAGCATCGCTGGGCGCTGGACGAAGCCTTCAAGTTGCACCTGCAACTGGGCAAAGCCGAGGTGCAGACGCGCATTCATCAGCTCAACAGTTACCTCAAGCAACGCTTGCAGGAGCACCGCAACATCGAGTTGGTGACCCCGCTCGACTCGCAGTTCTCCGCCGGTTTCACCTTCTTCCGGATCAGGGGCCAGGACAGCGATGAAGTGGCGGCCTGGCTGATGCAAAACCGGGTGATCTGCGACGCGGTCAGTCGCGACGTCGGGCCGGTGATTCGCACCGCCCCGGGCTTGCTCAACAGCGAAGCCGAAGTGGATCGCTTCATGGACATCCTCGGCAAAAAGCTGCGTGCCTGACCCTCGACTGCCGTTTTCCTTTTAAAGAGACGACCCATGAAAAAGCCTCACGCGTCACTCCTCTCCAAAGCCCTGCCCGCACTGGCGCTAAGCGCCCTCTGCGCTGCGCTGTTGCCCGGCAGCGCGCTGGCGGCGACCGCGCCTGCTGCGGGCAAAGTGTTCAAGGACTGCAAGGACTGCCCGGAAATGGTCGTGCTGCCGACCGGCAGCTACACCATGGGCACGCCGGATGATGAAGTCGGCCGCCAACCCGACGAAGGCCCGCTGCACACCGTGACGTTCAGCAAACCATTCGCTATCAGCCGCTCGCAGGTGCTGGTGGGCGAATGGGACGCCTATGTGCGCGAGACCGGCAACAAGCCCTACGACTTCGATGATCGCCCGGGGCGCCGTTGCACCGCCGGCAAGCCGGAATTCAAACAGACGCCCCGCGACCCGGCCGTGTGCATGAACGTCGCCGAAGCCCAGGGCTACATCGACTGGCTGTCGAAAAAGACCGGCCACGCCTATCGCCTGCAAAGCGAATCGATCCGCGAATACGCCGCCCGTGGCGGCAGCACCGGGCCTTTCCCGTTCCCGTTCGATGAGGGCAAGGATTACCAGATTTCCAGGCACGCCAACACTTACGGCGCGGCCGATGGCTACAACTTCACCTCGCCGGCCGGCACCTTCCCGGCCAATGCGTTTGGCGTGTTCGACGCCCACGGCAACGTCTACGAATGGACCGCCGATTGCTACCACCCGGACTACTCCGGCGTACCCGCCGACGGTCGCCCATGGACCCAGGAAAACTGCGAACGCCAGGTCATGCGCGGCAACGACTGGGGCGAAGCGCCGATCTTCTCGCGCTCGGGCAACCGCAACAGCAGCTGGCCGACCAGCAAGGGCGACTGGCTGGGCTTTCGCGTAGTACGCGACCTCTGACACTGCCCTCGACGAGCGCAGCCACGCCTGCGCTCGGTTAAAGAAACTCCGCGACCATTCGTTTTCCTTAAGTACCGGCACTCCCTCCGCATCGAAGCAGGAATCCTCCATGACCAAGCCTACGCGTGGGGCGATCAACGAATTGTTCGCCCTGCTCAAGCCCTTCCGCCTGATCGTTTCGGCGTCCATCGTGCTCGGCATGCTCGGCGGCCTGAGCGTCACCGTGCTGCTGGCGACCATCAACAACGCCCTGCATTCCGATGACGGCCTGACCCGCACCGTGGTGATGATCTTCGCCGGCCTCTGTGCCCTGGCCCTGCTGACCACGATCCTGTCGGACATCGGCACCAACTACGTCGGCCAGCACATCATCGCCAAACTGCGCAAAGAGCTGGGGGAGAAAGTCCTGTCGGCGCCGATCGATCAGATCGAACGCTATCGCAGCCATCGCCTGATTCCGGTGCTGACCCACGACGTCGACACCATCAGCGACTTCGCCTTCGCCTTCGCGCCGCTGGCGATTTCGATGACCGTGACCCTTGGCTGCCTCGGCTACCTGGCCATGCTGTCGTGGCCGATGTTTCTGATGATGCTGGTGGCCATCGCCATCGGCACCACCATCCAGGCCATCGCCCGGGCCAAAGGCATGCGCGGCTTCTACGCCGCCCGCGACTCCGAAGACGAACTGCAAAAGCATTACAACGCGATCGCCGAAGGCGCCAAGGAACTGCGCATTCACCGCCCGCGCCGTCAGCGCATGTTCGTCGCCGGCATTCAGAAAACCGCCGAGAAAATCTGCGACACCCAGATCAGATCGATCAACACCTTCGTCATCGCCAAGTCGTTTGGCTCGATGCTGTTCTTCGTGGTCATCGGCATGGCCCTGGCCCTGCAATCGCTGTGGCCGAGTGCCGACAAAGCGGTGATGAGCGGTTTCGTTCTGGTGCTGCTGTACATGAAGGGGCCGCTGGAACACTTGATCAGCACCCTGCCGATCATCAGCCGCGCGCAGATTGCCTTCCGCCGCATTGCCGAACTCAGCGAACAGTTCTCCTCACCGGAGCCGCACCTGTTGCTGCAGGATCAGGGCAGCAAGCCAGCCGCCGTCAACAGCCTGGAACTGTGCAACGTGCGCTACGCCTTCCCGCCCGTCGAAGGCAGCGAACCGTTCCGCCTCGGCCCGGTGAACCTGCGCATCGAACAGGGCGACATTGTGTTTATCGTCGGTGAGAACGGCTGCGGTAAAACCACGCTGATCAAATTGCTCCTGGGCCTGTACGCGCCGACCGAGGGCGAAATTCGCGTTAACGACAAGCCGATCACTGCGGTCAACCGCGACGATTACCGGCAGAACTTCACGACGATCTTCGCCGACTACTACCTGTTCGATGACTTGATCCAGGGCGATCGTGAAGTGCCGCAGGATGCCACCCGCTACCTCGAACGTCTGGAGATCGCGCACAAGGTCAGCGTGCGCGACGGCGCGTTCAGCACCACCGACCTGTCCACCGGCCAGCGCAAACGCCTGGCACTGGTCAACGCCTGGCTCGAAGAGCGCCCGGTGCTGGTGTTCGATGAATGGGCGGCGGATCAGGACCCGACCTTCCGGCGGATCTTCTATACCGAGCTGCTGCCCGACCTCAAGCGTCTGGGCAAGACCATCATCGTGATTTCCCACGACGACCGTTACTTCGACGTCGCCGATCAACTGGTGCGCATGGAGGCCGGCAAGGTCAGAAGCGAACTGCAAACCGCTTGATCGAGGCAGCCGCGACCGGGCCGGAGAAAAAACTTTTCCGGTTTGCCGCGGCTTCCTCGTCTTAATGAGATGAATAAGAACCATTAACAACTATACCTGCCAAGGTCTTAACCTCATGTCCGCATCCCGTTTCATGCTTCGCCCTCTGACTCGAGCCCTGCTGATGCACGGCGCGACCCGCACACGCCTGGCCGGTAGCGGCCTGGGTCTGGCACTGACCCTCGCGACAGCACCGTATGTCCAGGCCCAGGAATGGACCCTGAACATCCCGGCCCAACCGCTGGCCCAGGCCCTGCAAACCCTCGGTCAGCAGACCAGCCTGCAAATCGTCTACAGCCCGGAAAGCCTGCAAGGCCTGCGCTCCAGCGCCCTCAACGGCCGCTATCAGGATGACGAGTCGCTCAAGGCCATGCTCAGCGGCACCGGCATCCGCTATCAGCGTGACGGCAACACCGTCACCGTGCTCGGCCCGGCCACCGGCGGCAGCGCGATGGAACTGGCGCCGACCAACGTCAACGCCAACCGCCTCGGCGCCACCACCGAAGGCAGCAACTCCTACACCACTGGCGGCGTGACCATCGGCAAGGGCGTGCACTCGCTCAAGGAAACGCCGCAGTCGGTCACGGTGATGACCCGCAAGATGCTCGACGACCAGAACCTCAACACCATCGAACAGGTGATGGAGAAGACCCCGGGCATCACCGTCTACGACTCGCCAATGGGCGGCAAATATTTCTACTCGCGCGGTTTCCGCATGACCGGCCAGTACCAGTACGACGGCGTGCCGCTGGACATCGGCAGCAGCTACGTGCAGGCGGACAGCTTCAACAGCGACATGGCCATCTATGACCGCGTGGAAATCCTCCGCGGTGCGGCCGGCATGATGAAGGGCGCGGGCGGCACCGCCGGCGGCGTCAACTTCGTGCGCAAGCGCGGCCAGGACACCCCGCACACACAGCTGTCGCTGTCGGCCGGGACCTGGGACAACTATCGCGGCCAGGTCGACACCGGCGGCCCGCTGAACGACGCCGGCACCGTGCGTGGCCGCGCCGTGGTGACCCAGCAGACCCGTCAGTATTTCTACGATGTGGCTGAACGCCGCGACCAGATCTACTACGGCGCCCTGGACTTCGACCTCAGCCCCGACACCACCCTCGGTCTGGGCATGGCCTATGAAGACGTCGACGCCACCCCGTGCTGGGGCGGCCTGCCGCGCTACGCCGACGGCTCCGACCTGCACCTGAAACGCTCCACCTGCCTGAACACCTCGTGGAACAACCAGCGCAGCAAACGCGCCACCTACTTCGCCGACGTCAAACACCAGTTCAACGATGACTGGTCGCTGAAAGTCGCCGGTGTCTACTCGCGCAACACCCAGGACATGGAATATTCCTTCCCGAGCGGCACAGTGCCGTTGGGCGCCACAGCCACCAATACGCTGATGCTCGGCAGTACCTATGACTACGATCAGCGCGACTACGGTTTCGATGCTTACGTCGACGGCAAATTCGACGCCTTCGGCCAGCAGCACGAACTGATCGTCGGCGCCAACGCCAGCCGTTCGCACAAGGACGACTTCTATGCGGTGGCGGCATTGCCACAGCGCCAGAACGTGTTCAACCCGAACCACAACATCCCGCAGCCGGATGAAAGCTACTACCTGGCCAACGCCTCCCGTGGCGGCCCGGTGGACATGCACATCAAGCAATACGGCGCTTACTCGATCGCCCGCCTGAAACTCGCCGACCCGATGACCCTGGTACTCGGCAGCCGGGTCAGCTGGTACAAATCCGATACCGATTCGGTGCAGTACTTCCGCGGCGAAGGCACCGAGGTCAACACCCAGTCCACCGAAACCGGCCAGGTCACGCCGTTCGCCGGCCTGCTCTACGACCTCAACGACAACCTGACCGCCTATGCCAGCTACACCGACATCTTCACCCCGCAAGGCTCGTACAAAACCATCGACGGCAGCACGCTCAAGCCGCTGATTGGCCAGAGCTACGAATTGGGGATCAAGGGTGAATGGTACGACGGTCGCTTGAACACCACGTTCAACCTGTTCCGCACCATCCAGAAAGACGCGGCCCAGGATGACCTGCGCTGCGAAGACAGCTCCTGCCAGATCAACTCAGGCAAGGTCCGCGCCCAGGGCTTTGAAGCTGAAGTCAGCGGTGAAGTGATCGACCGCCTGCAATTGCTGGCCGGTTATACCTACACCCAGACCAAAGTGCTGGAAGATGCCGACGCCACTCAGGATGGCGCGGTCTACAACTCCTACGTGCCGCGTCACCTGTTGCGCGTCTGGGGTGATTACGCCCTGAGCGGGCCGCTGGATCGTGTGACCATTGGTGCGGGTGTCAATGCGCAGACAGGTACCTACCGCGTTTCGCCCCTGGGCGGGGACAATGTCGATGGCGCGGGTTATGCGGTCTGGAACGGTCGCATCGGTTATCGGATCGATGACACCTGGTCGGTGGCGTTGAACGGCAATAACCTGTTCGACAAGCGTTATTACGCGACCATTGGTACCGAGGGGTTCGGTAACTTCTACGGGGATCCGCGCAATTTTGTGATGTCGGTGAAGGCTGATTTCTGATTGGTCTGATGTTGTTTAGAAGCCCCGCTTTGGCGGGGCTTTTTGGTTTTTGGGATTGGGGGCATATCCGTTGCTGCGGGGCTGCCACCGGCGGTTTCGCTCTTACAGCGAGTCACCTTTTCCAAACGCCGGAGTGCCGGCCCGGCGAAAAGGTAACCCAAAAGGCTTTGCCCCGGCGTACGGCCCGCTCGCTAAAGCTCGGAGTACCTTCGTTACGGGACCGATCCGGGCGCAGCCTGCCGAAGGGGCAAAAGATCAAGAGCCAGAGCAAAAGCCCCTCACCCTAGCCCTCTCCCGGAGGGAGAGGGGACTGACCGAGGTGTTCAGGCGAAATACGCCGACTTGCGATATCGAGTCGAATGCAGATTCTGAAAAGCCCGCAAATCGGCTCCCTCTCCCTCGGGAGAGGGCTGGGCGGGCGGCGTTCCGATGAGGGGCGAATCCAACACAGATCCAAAGCAGACCACACGCTTTTCACCACTCAACAATGAGCGTTAGCTCGAGTGCTTTTGATCTTGATCCACCGGCGACGTCGGAAGGCTGAGTGGAGGGATTGATCCGGGGGTGGGAGCGCAGCGACCGTCTGGCGCAGCCAGACACAGCGGAAGGAGGTGCAGCGAAGCAAACCGGAGCCGCTGCGCCCGGATCAGTCCCGCAGCGAAGGAACCCGAGCCTGCGAGGGCCGAACGTAGGAGCAAGCCTTTTGGGTTACCTTTTTGCTGGGCCGGCACTCCGGCGTTTGAAAAAGGTGACCCGCCGTAAGGGCGGAACCGTAATCAGCAACACCCGCGGAAACGGATATGCACACTAAACCAGAGCCCGCGCAAGCGCCCCACCCACCCGCAAATAAACCTCCAGAACCCCAGGCACCACCGCCCCCAACCGCAACAAATCATGAGTCAACCCGGCACATACCTCGACCTCGACCTCAACCCCCTGCCCACGCAGCCTATCGACATAAGCCTGCCCTTCATCCAGCAACGGATCAAACCCGGCAAGCAGCACAATAGCCGGCGCAACCCCGCGCAGATCCTCCGCCAGCAACGGCGAAAAGCGCCAATCCAGATAATCCTCCGGCCCTCGCGCATAGTGCTGATAAAACCACTCCAGCGTGTCGTTCTCGAGCAGGTACCCCTCACCAAACAACAGCCGCGAATCATGCACCCGCGAAGCATCCGTCACCGGATAACACAACAACTGCGCCTTCGGCGCGATAGCCACCGTGTGCGGCTGCCGCACAGCCTGAATCGCCAGCACCGTCGCCAACGTGGCACCCGCGCTATCACCGCCAAACGCAACGCGCGAACCATCCAGGCCGAGGCTCGCAGCCTGTTCGGCCAGCCAGGCCAAAGCGTCCTCGCCATCCTCTAGCGCCGTCGGAAAGCGATGCTCCGGCGCCAGTCGATAACCGACCGAAAGCACCGCACACGGCGTGCGCTGGCAAAACTCGCGGCAGACACCGTCGTGGGAATCCAGACTGCCAACGACAAATCCGCCACCGTGGAAATACACCAGCACCGGCAGCGGCGATTCAATACCGTTGGGCCGATACAAACGTAACGCCAGCGCCGCACCGTCACGGGCCTGTGTTTCGATCTTGGTGACTTCAAGATCCTGCGGCGCCGGCCAGCGCAGTTGCGCGGTGGTCTGTTCGAAGGTGGCGCGGGCCTCGCTCGGGGTCAGTTGGTGCATGGCCGGCAGGCCGGCGTCCTGGCTGTCTTGAGCGAGGTCGAGAAAAGCTTCCAGATCAGGGTGTAACGACATCGTTGAAAATCCTTGTATCCGCAATAGGACGGGCGCGCCTGGGCAGCGCCCGCGCAAAAGGCCGGGTGATCAACCCACCCGCGCCATGCAATGTTCGATCAACGCTTCAAGCTCGCGCTGGTAATCGCTCATCAGCGCATCCATGGTGCCGGCGCGGTAACGCTGACTGCTGTAGATGCAGCGCAAGGCCAGTTGGCCGTCATAGACCTGGCCGACGATTTCCAGCCAGTTGCCCAGGTTTGCCTTGAGGCTGTAGTTGTCGCCGGTCTCTTCCAGTGCCGGCACCAGCAACGCCTGTTCATCGAAGCTCTGGTCGAACTGCCCGAGGTAGTTGAACGTCACCCGTGCCTGCGGCAATGCAGCCAGTTGCGCGGAGATTTCCGACCCGGCCAGATGACGCAACACGCCGTAGCCGATGCCCTTCTGCGGTACGCCCGCCAGTTGCGCCTGCACATCGATGATCGACTGGCCGATGTCGTCGCCGTCCGGACGCAAACGCACCGGGAACATGCTGGTGAACCAGCCGAGGCTGCGGCTCAGGTCGATCGATTCGAAGAGGTCTTCGCGACCGTGCCCTTCAAGCAGAATCAGCGCCGACGGTTGCTGACTCCAGCGGCACAGCGCGCGGCTGAGCGCTGACAGCAGCAAGTCGTTGATCTGCGTGCCGTACACCGCCGGGGCCTGTTTGAGCAGTTGTTCGGTGTGCTCGCGGGACAGTTTGAGCCGTGCCTGCGCCTGTTGCCGCACAAGATTCTTGCCGCGCGGGTTGTCGCACGGCAGATCAACGCCGGGCTGATCCAGTTGCTCCAGCCAATAGCTCAATTCCTGCTCGGCAATCACCGGCGCCTGCGCCTGCAATGCCTCGGCAAACGAACGATAACTGCTGGTGCGAATCGGCAGTTGCGGCGCCAGCCCCTGCACGCACGCCTCATAAGCGACTTTCAGATCGTCGAGCAGAATCCGCCACGACACGGTGTCGACCACCAGGTGATGAATCACCACCAGCAACCGCGCCTGACCATCCGGCAACGCCACATGCATGACCCGCCAGACCGGCCCGTCATCGAGTTTGAGGCTGCGCTGCGCGAGGTTGGCCAAGGCTTCGACCTCTTCGCTGCTTTGCGCTTCGCGGCGCCACAGCACAGCCTCGTCGGACGCGCTGCTGCTATAGCGCTGCAACCAGCGCCCGCCGTCGTTGGAAAAACGCAGGCGCAGCGAATCGTGATGTTGTTCGATCAAGCCCAGTGCCTGTTCCAGTGCATCAAGATCCAGCGGTTGACGTGCGCTGAGCAGCAACGACTGGTTGTAGTGATGCGCCTCGGCCATGCCTTCGGCGAAGAACCACTCCTGGATCGGCAGCAAATTGAACGCGCCCTCTGCGGCAACCTGAGTCAGGTCCGGCAGCGCTTGCCCGGCGCCCTCCTTCGCCACTTGCTGCTCGAGAATGCCGGCGATGGTCTGATAACGCATCAGATCACGCAGCTTCAGCTCCATCTGCAGCGTCGGGTGGTTTCTCACCCGCGAGATCACTTGCAGGCTGAGGATCGAATCGCCGCCCAGTTCAAAGAAGTTATCGCTGATACCCACCTGCTCGACCTGCAACACCTGCGCCCAGATTTCCGCCAGCAGGCGTTCCTGCTCGGTGCGCGGGGCAACATATTCGTCGCTTTTGAACTCCGGCTCCGGCAGGGCCTTGCGATCGAGTTTGCCGTTGGGCGTAACCGGGAACGCGCTGAGGCAGACGATCTGCGCCGGCACCATGTATTCCGGCAGCGAAGCACGCAGCCCGGCCTTGAGTTCATCGCCGATATCATCACCCGTGGCGGTGACCACATAACCGATCAGTTGCTTGCCGGAGGCATTGTCGCGGGCAATCACCAGCGCATCGCTGACCGCCGGCAACTGACGCAGGCTGGCCTCGACTTCGCCCAGCTCGATGCGGAAGCCACGCACCTTGACCTGATGGTCGATGCGCCCGACGTAATCGACCACGCCGTCCGCGCGGCGGCGCACCAGATCGCCGCTGCGGTACAGGCGCTCGCCGGGCGCAAACGGGTTGGGCACGAAGCGTTCGCCGGTCAGGTCGGGGCGCCCGTAATAACCGCGAGCGACACCGTAACCGCCGATGTACAGCTCACCGGCAAAGCCCGGCGGCAGGGGATTCAGATCGTCGTCGAGCACGTACAGCGACCGCGCACCGACCGCGCGGCCGATCGGTGCATAGGCCGCTTCGCAGTGCTGGCTGATGGCGACTTTCCAGAGCATCGGCGTGACCACGGTTTCGGTCGGGCCGTAGCCGTTGGTGAAGAACTGCGGACGCAACGCGGCTTTGACCTGTTCGAAGGTCTGCTCCGGCACCGCATCGCCACCGAAGCAGTAGATGCGCACTGGCGGTGGTGCGATGCCACTGGCGGCGGCGTACTCGGCGAGTTGTTTGAGATAGGCCGGCGGGAAGCAGGCGATGGTCACGCCGTAATCGTGCAGGGCCTGATAGGTCTGCTCCGGCGTCCACAGACAACCGTCGCGAATCACCAGACGACCGCCGCTGTACAAGGTACTCAGCCAGCGTTCGTGAGCGCCGTCGAAAGCGAACGACATGAAGTGCAACTCGCAACTGCTCGCGTCCATTTCGTACAGCTCGGCGATGGCCTGGCAATGCATGCTCAGCGGTCCCTGCGTCACGGCCACGCCTTTCGGCCGTCCGGTGGAGCCGGAGGTGTAAACCAGATAGGCCAGGCCCTGCTCGTGAACATCGCAGACCGGGGCGGCATCGCTGTAAAGACTGCGATCGAGTTGATCGATTTCCAGACGCCGCACGCCTTGTGGTGCAGGCAACGTCGCGCGCAGGCTGGTTTGCGTCAGCAGCAGGGCCATGCGCGAATCTTCGATCATGTACGCCAAGCGCTCCGGCGGGTAATCGATGTCCAGCGGCACGTACGCCGCACCGCTCTTGAGCACGGCGAGGAAACTCACCAGCATTTCCAGCGAGCGTGGCAACGCCACGCCGATCACCACTTGCGGCCCGGCGCCATGGGCAATCAGGCACTGCGCGAGTCGATTGGCCTGCCGCTCCAGCTCTGCGTAGGTCAGGCTTTCGCCGGCGCATTGCACTGCGATCGCATCCGGTTGCTGTTGCGCATGACGACTGATCAGCTCCGGCAACAGGCGCGGTTCATGGCGGTGCGCCGGCTCGGCGCTCCAGGCCTGCGCCGCTTGCCATTGTTCGGCGGACAGACGCTGCAAGTTGCCCAGCCGCTCATACGGCGCGGCCATCATCGCCGCGAGGGTGTTTTCCAGGGTCAGGCGAATGCCATCTACCGCCTCGGCGCTGAAGTGGCTGCGCAGGTACAGGTACTCGATCGACAACTCGTCGCCGAGCATCACCGCAAGGTCCATCGGCACGTTGGTCACGCCGTGGCCAATGGATTTGCCGAAGGTCAGCTCGGTGTCGGTTTCTTCCTGCAAGCGCTCGTCGATCGGGAAGTTCTCGAACACCACGATGCTGTCGAACAGCGCCTGACCACCGAGGTTCGACCAGCGCTGCACATCGGCCAGCGGTGCCTGGGAGTAATCGCGAATGTCGAGGTTGTAGGCCTGCACTTCACCCAGCCAGTCGGCCAGACGCTGATCGGCCTGTGGGGTCTGAATGATCGGCAAGGTGTTGATGAACAGGCCGAGCATGTTGCCGACGTTCGGCAGACTTTCCGGGCGCCCCGATACGGTGGCGCCGAAGGTCACCGTCTGCTGACCGGTGTAGCGTTGCAACAGCAGCAGCCACGCGCCCTGGATCAGTGTGTTGGGGGTGATGCGCAGGTCGCGGCAGAACTCCAGCAGGCGTGCGGTTTGCGCCTTGTCCCAATTTGAATAGAGCGCATCGTGACCAGTAACGTCGGCACTATGACGCGGGTGCATCGCCTGACTCAGCGCGGTCGGTTCGTTGACCACCGCCAGACGCGCCTTCCAGAACAGCTCCTGGGCATCCTGATCCTGCGCCTGCAACCAGGCAATGAAGTCGCGATAGCGGCCATTTTCGCCAGTCACCTCGCCCGTGGAGTAGTACTGCAAGACCTCACCGAACAACCGCGAACTGCTCCAGCCATCCATCAGAATGTGATGGCTGGTCCAGATCATCTGGTACTGCTCGTCGCCCAGCTGCAGCAGGGTCACCCGCTGCAATCGCGCTTCGGCCAAGTCGAAGCCCAGCGCGCGATCAGCGCTGGCGAACTCGGCAATCGCCGCCTCGCTGCAATCCTGCCCACGCCAATCGAGCACTTGCATCTGCAGCGGCGCCTGGCGATGGACGACCTGCAGCGGTTTGGCCAGGCCGTCCTGCCAATGGAAACTGGTGCGCAGGATCGCCTGACGCACAATGATGAATTCCCAGGCCCGGCGGAAACGCTCAACGTCGAGGCCCTTGATCGGCAGGCTGACCTGTTGCACGTAAAGGCTGCTGCCGTTATCCGACAGGGTGTGGAAGAGCATGCCTTCCTGCATCGGCGACAGCGGATAGACGTCTTCGATCAGTTCCGCCGGCACCGGCAAGGCATCGAGTTGCGCCTGATCCAATTGCGCCAACGGGTAGTCGGCAGCGCTGGCGGATTGCGCGTCTGCATGCGAAACCACTGCGGCCAGTTTCTGCACGGTCTGCTGCTGAAACAGGTCTTTGGGCGTGAAACAAATGCCCTGCTGCCGCGCGCGGCTGACCAGTTGAATCGAGATGATCGAATCACCGCCGAGGGCGAAGAAATTGTCGGTCACGCCGACCTGCTCGATCTTCAGAATGTCCTGCCAGACCTCGGCCAGCTGCTGCTCCAGCGGCGTCGACGGCGCGACGTAATCGCGTTGTGCCTGGCTGGCATCCGGTGCCGGCAAAGCCTTGCGATCAAGTTTGCCGTTGGGTGTCAGGGGCAATTGTTCGAGGAACAGCCACTGCGCCGGCACCATGTAGTCCGGCAGATGCGCCTTGAGCGCGGCTTGCAACTCAGCACTCAGCACGTCCAGTTGCGCGGGGCTTTGATCAGCCTCGGCCGGTACCACATAAGCCACCAGTTGCTGGCCGCCAACGCCGTCCACCGCCAGCACTACGCCTTCGCGTACGCTGGCCTGGGCCAGCAGACGCGCTTCGATTTCGCCCAGTTCAATACGGAAGCCACGCACCTTGACCTGATGGTCGATGCGGCCGACGTATTCGATACGGCCGTCTTCCATGAAACGCGTCAGGTCGCCGGTGCGGTACATGCGCTCGCCGTTGCTCGCCAACGGGTTGGGCACGAAACGTTCGGCGGTCAGGCCCGGGCGCAACAGATAGCCACGGGTGATGCCTTCACCGGCCAGATACAGCTCCGCTGCGATGCCGACCGGCGCTTGCTGCAATTGCTCATCGAGCAGGTACGCGGTGGTGTTGCGCAGTGGCCGGCCGATATTGGCCTGGCCACCGAGTTCGCGACGGGTCCAGGTCGAATACGTGGTGTCTTCGGAAGGCCCGTACAGGTCGTAAACGTGGACGACCGAAGTCTCGCGGTACAAGGTGTCGACCAGCGCCTGCTTGAGCGGCTCGCCGGCCAGATTGATGATGCGCACGCCCGGCGGGATCTGGCCGATGCGTTGCAACGCGGCAATCGCCGACGGCACAGTGTTGATCAGGCGCACCTGATCACGCTCGGGCAAGTCCGCCAGCTCCAGGGCATTGCGCGCCATGACCATGGACCCGCCGCGCGCCAGGGTGACGAAAATCTCCCACACCGACAGGTCGAAGCACACCGACGTCGAGGCCAGCACGCCTTGCAGATCGTCCTCGCTGTAGACCTCGGCGGACCAGTGAATCAGCGCCTGTACGTTGCGATGGGCGATGGCCACGCCTTTCGGTTTGCCGGTGGAACCGGAGGTGTAGATCACGTAGGCAAGATTGGCCGAGTCGGCGCGCGCCGGCAGGTTGTCCGGTGCCTGCGATGCAAACGCCTCGCCGCCGGCCTCGACCAGCACCACGTGGGCTTCGCTGGACGGCAGTTGCGCCAGCAAGGCTTGCTGGGTCAGCAGGACTTTCGCCTGACTGTCGTCGAGCATGTAGGCCACGCGGTCGGCCGGGTAGTCCGGGTCCAGCGGCACGTAGGTGCCGCCGGCCTTGAGCACCGCCATCAGGGCGATCACCAGTTCCGCCGAACGCGGCAGCGCCACGCCGACGCGCACTTCGGCGGAGACACCCAGCGTCACCAGATGCCGGGCCAACTGGT
Source organism: Pseudomonas sp. RG1 (assembly GCF_025910115.1). Taxonomy (NCBI): domain Bacteria; kingdom Pseudomonadati; phylum Pseudomonadota; class Gammaproteobacteria; order Pseudomonadales; family Pseudomonadaceae; genus Pseudomonas; species Pseudomonas sp. RG1. The sequence goes on along the minus strand of NZ_JAPCIK010000017.1, from coordinate 27,661 downwards.
TTGCCCGCCGGTTCAGTTCGCCGTAATTCAACGCCACGCCGGCATGACTCAACGCCAGTGCCTGCGGATGCGCCGCCACCCGTGCTTCAAAGCTCTGCGAGATCAACCGCTCGGCCGGATAAGCCGCGTGATTGTCGTTCCACTGCGCCAGCGTCTGCCGTTCGGCCAGCGGCAGCAGACCGATCTCGCCGAGTGCCCTTTGCGGCGCTGCGATAAATTGCTCCAGCACTTCACGCAAATGCGCCGCCAGACCAACCACGTTGCGCTCGGCAAAGTGCTCGGTGAGGTAGTTGAAATCGAGGTTGAGCACTTCGCTGGCGCCGGCAATCAGGGTCAGGCCGTAGTTGGTCTGTTCACGATGCTCCAGACCGGAAAAACGCAGCCCGCCCGGATTGGCCTCCAGCGCTTCGGATACCGGGTAGTTCTCGAACACCAGCAAAGTGTCGAACAACGCTTCGCCACTCAATGCGGCCAGACGCTGAATGTCCTGCAACGGCGTCTGTTCGTAGTCGCGCAGCAACAGGTTCTTGTCCTGCACGCTGCGCACCCAGTCACCGACGCTGAGGCTGGCCTGCGGGCTGGCGATCACCGGCAGAGTGTTGATGAACAGCCCTAACTGTTCTTCGATGCCCGGCAAATCCACCGGCCGCCCGGAAATCGTAGCGCCAAACGCCACCGTGGCCTGGCCGGTGTAGCGCTGCAACACCAGCAGCCACGCGGCCTGCACCAGGCTGTTGAGGGTCACCTGTTGCTGACGGGAGAAGCTGTTCAGACGCTGGGTCAACGCTTCATCGAAATGCAGCCGATGCATCTGTTTGCCCGGCCCGGGCACGGTGCGTCCGTGGCAGGCCGAGGCCAGTCGGGTCGGCTCGTCGAGTTCGGCCAGTTGCCCGCGCCAGAATTCCTGCGCCCCAGCCTTGTCCTGGCCCTGCAGCCAGACCAGAAAATCGCGATAGCGACCCTGCGCGCTCGGCACCGGCTGGCCGGCGTAATCCTGCAGCACTTCGCCGAACATCCGCGAGTTGCTCCAGCCGTCCATGAGAATGTGGTGACAGGTGAAAATCAGCCGATGCCGATCGTCAGCAGTGCGCAGCAGGCACAGGCGCAACAGCGGCGGATTCTGCAGATCGAAGCCGCGCTCGCGGTCGGCCTGCGCCCGCGCCTCAAGCACCGCCGGCAGATCAGCGGCATCGCGCACATCGATTTCCGGCATTTCCAGGGTCAGTTGGCGGTTGATCACCTGCAATGGCGCGTCGAGGCCGTCGCGGCCCCAGATGAAACCGGCGCGCAGCACTTCATGGCGATCAACCACCCGCTGCCAGGCTTGCTGGAACCGCGCAACGTCGAGGCCGTCGATGTCCAGTAGCATCTGATAGACGTAGGCGCTGGCGTCCGCATCGTACAGGCTGTGGAACAGAATGCCCTGCTGCATCGGCGCCAGCGGATAGATGTCCTCGATGCGTTGGGCGGCGATCGGCAGGCTGTCCAGATGCGCCTGAGACAAACCGGCCAGCGGCACGTCGGACGGCGTGAGGCCGCCCGCATGACTAAGGCAGTGGTCGATCAATTCGCTCAGTGCCACTTCGTAGGCGCGGGCCAGAGCGGCGATGGTCGCTTCTTCGAAAACGTCGCTGCTGTAGGTCCAGGTCAGGCTCAACTGGCCCTGATAAACCCGGCCATCGATGGTCAGCCAATTGGCCATCGGCGCGTTTGCGTCCTGACCGGCGCCCTTGTCTTCGGTGGCCGGCCGCCACAAGGCGTCTTCGTCGAAGTTGTTATCGAACTGGCCGAGGTAGTTGAACGTCACCTGCGGTTGCGCCAGTTCACTCAGCGCCGCTTGTGCGTCGGCGGTGCCGAGATAACGCAGCAAGCCATAGCCGATGCCCTTGTTGGGAATCGCGCGCAGTTGCTCCTTGATGCCTTTGATCGAGCTTTCTATGCTGGCGTTTGGTGTCAGGCGTACCGGGAACATGCTGGTGAACCAGCCCACGGTGCGGCTCAGGTCGATGTCATCGAAGAGGTCTTCGCGGCCATGGCCTTCGAGCTGCACCAGCGCACTGTCGCTAGCGGTCCACTCGCAGAGCACCCGCGCCAGTGCGGTCAGCAGCAGGTCGTTGACTTGAGTGCGGTAGACCGCCGGAGCCTGTTGCAGCAGCTGGCGAGTGCGTTCGGCGTCCAGCCGCGTGTCCACGCTGCGTTCGAAGCGGTTGTTCAATTGGCCCTGCGGATTATCCAGCGGCAAACCGAGCGGCGCGTCGCGCAACTGTTCGCGCCAGTAGCTCAGTTCGCTGCCCAGCGCCGCGCTGCGCGCATGCTCTTGCAGGCGCAAGCCCCAGTCCTTGAACGCGCTGGTCTTGGCCGGCAGATGCACGCGCTGTCCGCTGCTGATCTGCTGATAGGCGCTTTGCAGGTCTTCGAGCAGGATTCGCCACGACACGCCATCGACCACCAAGTGATGAATCACCAGCAGCAGACGCTGACTGGCGTCCGGCAAATCGATCAGCGCCGCGCGGATCAGCGGGCCGTTGTGCAGGTCGAGGCTGCGTTGCAGGTCCAGGCACAGCGCTGGCAATGCCGCGCTGTCGTCCAGCGTAAAGCTGCGCAACAAGTCTTGTGGCTGATCCGCCGCGCCGTGGCTTTGCTGCCAGCCCTGCTCGGTTTGGCGATAACGCAGACGCAAGGCGTCATGCTGCTTTTGCACCTGCGCCAGGGCCTGTTGCAGCGCCCCGGCTTGCAGGGTTTTCGCCGGGGTCAGCAGGATCGACTGGTTCCAGTGATGCCGCGCCGGGATGTCACTGTGGAAGAAATACTGCTGGATCGGCGTCAGCGGCGCGTCGCCAAGCACTTCGCCCTGCTCCGTCTGCACCGCGTCGCTCTGCTGCGCAACGGTGGCCAGACGCTGCACGGTCTGATGCTGAAAAATGTCCTTGGGCGTAAAGCGAATGCCGGCCTGCCGCGCGCGGCTGACCACCTGAATCGAGATGATCGAGTCGCCGCCCAGCTCGAAGAAATTGTCGTGAAGCCCGACCCGTTCGACCTTGAGCACGTCCTGCCAAATCTCCGCCAGACGCTGTTCCAGTTCGCTGCGCGGCGCGGCGTAGGCCTCTTGCACCTGCGCAACGTCCGGCTGCGGCAGTTGTTTGCGATCGAGCTTGCCGTTGGCGGTCAGCGGCAGTCGGTCGAGGAACGCCCAACTGACCGGGACCATATAATCCGGCAGGGTTTCGCGCAGGTGCGCCTTGATCGAATCGCGAAGCGCGCCCTGCTCGTCCGCGTTCAATGTCTCAACCGGCACGACCCAAGTCGCCAGTTGCTGGCCGCTGAGGCCGTCCACCGCCAGCACCACCGCTTCGCGCACCTGTATATGCTTGAGCAGTTGCGCTTCGATTTCACCGAGCTCGATGCGGAAACCACGGATCTTCACTTGGTGGTCGATACGGCCGATGTACTCGATCACTCCGTCGCCGCGCAGCCGTGCGAGGTCGCCGGTACGGTACAGACGCTGGCCGGCCTTGCGGTTGAACGGGTCGGGCACGAAGCGGGTGGCGCTCATGCCGGCCTGATTCAGATAACCACGGGCCAGACCGGCGCCAGCGATGTACAACTCACCGATGCAGCCTTGCGGCACCAGGTTGAGCGAGCTGTCGAGCAAGTACCACGACAGGTCGACAATCGGCGCGCCGATCGGGCTGCTGTGATTGCTCTGCAGATCCGCCAGCGACAACGGCCGGTAGGTCACGTGCACGGTGGTTTCGGTGATGCCGTACATGTTGATCAGCGTCGGCGTGCGGTCGCCAAAACGCTCGAACCACGGACGCAGATTCTGTACTTCCAGCGCCTCGCCGCCGAACACCACGTAACGCAGGGCATTGCTGCGCGCAGATTCACAGGCAACCTGCATCAACGGCTTGAATGCCGACGGCGTCTGGTTCAACACCGTGACGTTTTCATCGCACAGCAGCGTGTAGAAATCCTCCGGCGAACGGCTGACATCGTGCGGCACCACCACCAGTTTGCCGCCGTACAACAGTGCGCCGAAAATCTCCCACACCGAAAAGTCGAACGCGTAGGAATGGAACAGCGTCCAGCTGTCCTGCGGGCCAAAATCGAACCAGTGCTCGGTGGCGCTGAACAGGCGCATCACGTTGCCGTGCGGCAGCAAGGCGCCCTTGGGTTTGCCGGTGGAACCGGAGGTGTAGATGACGTAGGCCAGATTGTCCGGCGAGGTCAGGCATGGCGGGTTGCTTGCGATGCCGTGCTCCGGCGCCTGATTCAGATCGAGGCAGATCAGCCCCGGCGGCAGCGGCAATTGCCCGAGCAAATGCCCCTGGGTCAACAGCAAGTCAATGCCGCTGTCGTCGATCATGTAGCTCAAGCGGTCATCCGGGTAGCTCGGGTCCAGCGGCACATAGGCGCCGCCGGCTTTCAGCACCGCGAGAATGGCGACAATCATCTCCAGCGAACGCTCCACCGCCACGCCGACGCGCACATCCGGGCCGACGCCGTGCTCGAGCAGCGTATGCGCCCACTGGTTGGCGCGGTGATTGAGTTCGGCGTAGGTCAGGCGTTGTCCTGCGAAGGTCACGGCCACCGCATCGGCATGCTGCTCGGCCTGAGCCTCGATGGCTTGCTGGATGCACGGCGTCAGAGGTTGTTCAATCAGCGACGGATTCCATTGCGCCAACAGCTGTTGCTGCTGGCCGGCGTCGATCATCGACAATTGGCCGATGCGCTGGCTCGGCTCGGCGACGATCGCTTGCAACAGCGCGGTCCAGTGTTGCGCCAGGCGCTCGATGGTCGCGGCGTCGAACAGGTCAGTGGCGTACTTGAGCACCGCTTCGATGCCGTGGGCCTGTTCGGTGGTGTTGAGGGTCAGGTCGAATTGCGCGGTCTGGCTCTGCCATTCCAGCGGTTCGATGTTCAGGCCGTTGAGGCGTGTGGCGACGCTTGCGCGGCGCTCGGCCTGGTGGTTGAACATCACCTGGAACAGCGGGCTGTGGCTGAGGCTGCGGCCCGGCTCCAGCGCTTCGACCAGTTGCTCGAAGGGCAAGTCCTGATGCGCCTGCGCCTCCTGCGCCGTCTGTTTGACCTGACGCAGCAGTTCGATAAACGGCAGCTCTGCGTCGATGTCCGCCTTGAGCACCTGGGTGTTGACGAAGAAGCCGATCAGGCGCTCGATTTCCACCCGGCCACGGTTGGCCACCGGCACGCCGACACGGATGTCGCTTTGCCCGCTGTAGCGATGCAGCAAGGCCTGAAACGAAGCCAGCAGCAACACGAACAGGGTGACGTTTTCCTGCCGGGCAAAGGCCTTGAGGGCATGGCTCAGCGCCGGATCAAGAATCAGGTTATGGCTGGCGCCGGCAAAGCTTTGATCGACCGCGCGCGGGCGATCCAGCGGCAGTTCCAGCACCGGTTGTTCGCCGCCGAGCTTTTCCTGCCAGTAGGCCAGTTGGCGCTCCTGCTCACCGGCCTCCATCCACTGGCGCTGCCACAAGGCGTAATCGGCGTATTGAATCGGCAGGGCCGGCAGACCGGCGTCGTGACCGAGGTTGAAACCGGCATAGAGCTGCACCAGTTCCTCGATCATCACTTGCAGCGACCAGCCATCGGAAACGATGTGATGCAGGGTCAGCACCAGCACATGCTCATCCGGGTTGACCTGTAGCAGCGCGGCACGCAGCAACGGCCCGTGCTGCAGGTCGAAAGTCTTCTGGCTCTGGGTCTGCACGAAAGCCTCGATCGAGTGCTCCGGGTCATTCGCCAGATCAGCGCTCAGGTTGTGAGTATCGAGGGTAAAAGGTCCTGCGGGCAGGACCACTTGCAAGGGTTGCGCGCTGTCTTGAGAGAACACCGTGCGCAAGGTTTCGTGGCGTTCGATCAGCGCCGCAATGCTGCGTTCCAGTGCCGGCACATCCAGCGGCCCTTGCAAGCGCAGGGCCGTCGGAATGTTGTAGGCCGCGCTGTGCGGTGCCCACTGCCAGAGGAACCACTGGCGCTGCTGAGCGTAGGACAGCAGCAACGGCTCTTCAGCCGTGCGCTTGAAAACCGGGGCAATGTCAAAGAGGTTGACGCCTTTCTGCTTGAGCAGAACCGCCAGAGCCTTTCTTTGCTTAGCCGAAAGTTGTCCTACCGACTCGATTAACTCTTGCACGCGTTTTTCCCTCTCAAGAAATCAGTTTTTCCAGATCATCGAGGGATAGACGTTTGAGGGCCTCCAGTGATTTAGCCAATTCATCCTGAACGGGCGACATTTCGACGCGCAGGGCTTCGATCCGCGCGCAGAAATCCTTGAGCGTGTCGGTCTCGAACAGCGCCTTGAGCGGCACCTTGTCGCCGAGACGCTCCTGCACCCGGGTCACCACCAATGTCGCCAGCAACGAATGGCCGCCGAGTTGGAAGAAGTTGTCCGCCAGCCCTACCTGCTCGACTTCCAGCACTTCCTGCCAGATCGTCGCGACCTCCCACTGCAAGTCGCTTTGCGGTGCCTGGTATTGCTCCTGCGTCGGGCTCTCGCCCAACACCATCAGCGTCTTGCGATCGAGCTTGCCGTTGGGCGTCAGCGGGATCGCGTCGATCAGGTGCAGATGCCCCGGCACCATGTGCGCCGGCAAGCGAATGGCCAAGGCATTGCGCACCCGCTCGGCCAGCGTCGACCGCTCGCTGTCCGGCGCGGCGACGAGGTAGGCATACAGGTGTTTGCCTGCGGCGCCGTCCTGCGCCAGTACCACCGCCTCACGGATATCGTCGAGTTCCAGCAGGCGTGCTTCGATCTCGCTGAGTTCGATGCGGAAGCCGCGAATCTTCACCTGATGGTCGGCGCGACCGATGTACTCGATGTTGCCATCGTCGCCCTGGCGCACCAGATCGCCGGTGCGGTACAGGCGCTCGCCGTTGCTCGCGTAAGGATTCGGCACAAAGCGTTCGGCGGTCAGCGCGGCGCGGCGCAGATAGCCGCGCGTCACCCCGGCACCAGCGAGGTACAGCTCGGCCGCCACGCCCTCGGGCAGCGCCTGCAACTGACTGTCGAGCAGGTACGCCACGGTGTTGTCCAGCGGCCGGCCAATATTCGCCCGGCCCTTTGGCGTGCGCAGGGTGAAGGTCGAATAAGTGGTGTCCTCCGACGGCCCGTAAAGATCGTAGACCTGCTGCACCTGAGTGCTGGCGTAGAGGCTGTCGACCAGACCCTGCTTGAGCGGTTCGCCGGCCAGATTGATGGTGCCGACCGACGACGGAATCTGCCCGGCCCGTTGCAACGCGGCGATCGCCGACGGCACGGTATTGATCAGCGTTACCTCATCGCGCGCCGGCAAATCCGCCAGCGCCAGGGCGTTGTCGGCCAGCACCAGGCAGCCTCCGCAGGCCAGCGTGACGAAGATTTCCCACACCGAGAGATCGAAGCAGATCGAGGTCGAGGCCAGCACGCCGCGCAATTGTTCTTCGCGATAGACCCCAGCCGACCATTGAATCAGCGCCGATAGATTGCCGTGGCTGATCGCTACGCCTTTCGGTTTGCCGGTGGAGCCGGAGGTATAGATCACGTACGCCAGATTTTCGGCTGCGAGGTTAACCAGTGGCGCAGCATCCGGGCATTCGCTGGCGACGTTCTCGTCCACCAGCAGCACCTGCGCACTCAAGGCTTCGGGCAGCATCGCCAAGGCCGCTGGCTCAGTGAGCAGCACCGCCGCGCGGCTGTCGTCGAGCATGTGCAGCAAGCGCTCCTGCGGGTAATCCGCGTCCAGCGGCACGTAGGCGCCACCGGCCTTGAGGATCGCCAGCAAGCCGACCAGCATCTGCGGCGTGCGGCGCATGCACACGCCGACGCGCACTTCCGGCCCGACGCCCATGCCTTGCAGCTTGTGCGCCAGACGATTGGCCCGGGTATCGAGGTCTTGGTAAGCGATGGACTGCTCAGCGAACAGCACCGCGTTCGCCTGTGGCTGTCGCTGCACCTGCGCGGCGATGTGCGCCAGCACCGTGCGTTGATCCGGCGTGGTAACCGGCGCCTTGCCCCACTCGATCGCTTGTTGCCGTTGTGGCTCGGCGAGCAGTTGCAGCGCGCCCAGCGGCTGCGTGGCGTCGGCGAGGAACTGCTCGAGCAGGCCTTGCAACTGCGCACTCAACGCGCTGATCGCTTGAGCGTCGAAGCTGGCCTGATCGAAACTCACGCCCAGACTCAGCTCGCGGCCGGTGACCGCCACCAGCGTCAGCGGATAGTTGGTCTGCTCCTGCCGGCGGATTGCCGAGAACTTCAGGCCCGTCTCAGGGCCCTGCGCCAGTGCTTCAGCCATCGGATAGTTTTCGAACACCAGAATGCTGTCGAACAACGCCCCGGCGCCCGTACCGGCCCAGCGCTGAATGTCATACAGCGGCGTGTGTTCGTGCTCGCGCAAGGCCAGGTTGAGCGCCTGCACCTGTTGCAGCCATTGATTCACAGCGATCTCGGCCGACGGCGCTGCCACCACCGGCAAGGTGTTGATGAACAGACCGATCTGCTGCTCGACACCCGGCAAATCGGTTGGCCGTCCGGCGACCGTCGCGCCAAACGCCACGTGATCCTGGCCTGTATAACGCTGCAACAGCAGCAGCCACGCCGCTTGCACCAGCGTGTTGAGCGTGACTTTCTGCTCGCGGGCGAAGCGGTTCAGTTCGGCGGTCAGCGGTTCGCTGAACACATGCTGGTGATCGGCATAGCCGCTGGCGGCGTGCCTGACCGGTATGGCGCTGGCCAGTCGCGTCGGCTGTTCAAGATCCGCCAGCGCCGTGCTCCAGAATTGCCGACTGGCCTGCTGATCGCGCTGGCCGAGCCATTCGATGTAATCGCGATAACGCCCCTGCCCTGCGCTCGGCGTGATGCCGGCGTAGCGTTGCAGCACTTCGCCGAACAACTGCGAAGTGCTCCAGCCGTCCATGAGGATGTGATGGCAGGTGTAGATCAGGTGATGAGTGTGCTCATCTGTGCGCACCAACGTCACGCGCAACAGCGGTGCATCGAGCAGATCGAAGCCGTTATGCAGATCTTCAGTGGCGAGATGATCAAGCGCGGATTCCAGGCCAGCGCGACCGCGCCAGTCCTGCACCTGCCACGGCATCTGCACGCGGCTGCGCACCACTTGCACTGGCGCGACGGCATCCTGCGGCCAGACGAACGCCGTACGCAGAATATCGTGGGCTTCGAGGGTCTGCTGCCAGGCCTGGCGGAAGCGCTCGGCGTCGAGCTGCTCGACGTCGACGCGCAGCTGATTGGTGTAGGCCGGGCTGTCCGGCTCGTTGCGGCTGTGGAACAGAATGCCTTGCTGCATCGGCGACAGCGGGTACAGATCGACGATGTCACGCGGCGCCATCGGCAGCGCCGACAGCTGCGCTTGCGTGAGATGGGCGAGGTTGAAGTCCGAGGGTGTCACGCCACCTGCGCCACTCGCGCAGCAATGTTCGATCAGGCGTTGCAGTTCGCGGCGATAAGCCTCGGCCAACGCCTCGATGGTCTCGGCGCGGTACATGCCGCTGCCGAAGGTCCAGGTCAGTTCCAGCTCACCGCCGAGAACCTGTCCGTCGACGCTCAGCCAATTGCCCAGCGGCGCTTGCCCATCCTGATTGGCGCCGGTGCTGTCAGCGCTTGGCACGAACAACGCGCCTTGCTCGGCGCTGAACGCGCCGTCGAACTGACCGAGGTAATTGAAGGTCACCCGTGGTTGCGCCAGCGTCTGCAACTCGGCAGCACGCGTGAGGTAACGCAGCACGCCATAACCGATGCCTTTGCCCGGCACCGCGCGCAGTTGCTCCTTGATCGCGCACAGCGACGCAGCGGGATTGGCCTGCGGAGTCAGGCGCACCGGGAACAGGCTGCTGAACCAGCCGACCGTGCGGCTCAGGTCGATGTCGTCGAACAGGTCTTCGCGGCCATGGCCTTCGAGCTGGATCAACACTGAAGGCTGCTCGCTCCAGTCACACAACACCCGCGCCAAAGCCGTGAGCAACAGGTCGTTGATCTGCGTGCGGTAAGCCGCCGGGGCGACTTTCAGCAGTTTGTCGGTCAGTGTCTGGCTCAGGCGCGTACTGGCGCGGGCGGCCTGGGCGCGGGTCTGGCTGTCCTCGGCGAAATCTCGTGGCCATGCCGAGTTATCCGCCGCCAGAGTCTGCTGCCAGTAAGCGCTTTCGGCCGCCAGCGTTTCACTCTGAGCATAACGGTGCAATTGCCCGGCCCAGTCATGCAGCGAAGTGCTCTGGCTTGGCAACATGGGCGCCGTCCCCGCCGCCAATGCCTGGTAAGCCAGCTGCAAGTCTTCGAGCAGAATGCGCCACGACACGCCGTCGACCACCAAGTGATGGATGACCAGCAACAAACGCTGCTCGGCATTCGGCAGGTTGACCAACACCGCGCGCAGCAAATGCCCGCGGTGCAGATCGAGACTGCGCTGTGCCTCGTCGGCCAATGCGGGCAAGGCGTCGAGGCCGTCCAGCTCGCGTATCCAGAGCAGCTCGGCATCGCGCTGAGTCTGCGGCAACGCCTGCCAGCTATCGCCCACTTTTACAAAGCTCAGGGCCAGCGCCTCGTGCTGATCGACTAACGTCGCTAGCGCCTTGCGCAAATGCACGGCGTCCAGCGCCAGGGTCGGTTGCAGCATCACTGACTGGTTCCAGTGCTGGCGCTGGGCAATCGGCGTGTCGAAGAAACGCACCTGGATTGGCAGCAACGGTAACGGCCCGCGTGCCACTGGTGCTGCGATGGCAGCCGGTTTGGCTTCGATCAGTTTGGCCACAGCAGCCAATTGGCCGATGGTCTGTTTTTCGAATAGCTGCTTGGGGCTCAGCTTGATGCCCTGGCGCTTGGCCCGGGCGATGATCTGCAAGCTGAGGATCGAGTCGCCGCCCAGTTCAAAGAAGTTATCGCTGCTGCCGACCCTTTCAAGCTTGAGCACGTCGACCCAGATCGCCGCCAGCTTCTCCTCGATCTCACCGACCGGCGCGACGAACTGCTGGCTGACCACGCCGGGCACTGGCAAGGCACGCTTGTCGAGCTTGCCGTTGGCGGTCAGCGGCAGCTTTTCCAGCAACAGCAACTGCGCCGGCACCAGGTAATCCGGCAGCCGCGCCTGCAACTGCTCGCGCAGTTCCTGCGCCTGCACCTTCGCGCCCACCGCCGGCACGCACCATGCCAGGAGTTGCAGGCGCGCCGGGTCGTCATCCAGTGGCAGCGCGAGCACGGCGGCTTCGCTGACGCCATCGAGGCTGAGCAACAGCCGCGCGACTTCCGCAGGCTCCACACGGTAGCCGCGCACTTTGACCTGATCGTCGGCACGACCGATGAATTCCAGCGCCTGCTCGCGATTGCGCCGGACCCGGTCGCCACTGCGGTACACCCGCGCGCCGGGGTTCCCAAACGGATCAGGCAGGAAACGCTCAGCGGTGAGCCCCGGCTGATTCAGGTAGCCCAGGGCAACGCTGTCGCCGCCGATGTACAACTCACCGGCAACCTGATCAGCTACCGGGTTGAGCACATCGTCGAGCACATAGACATGGGCTCCGACCAGCGCTGTGCCGATCGGAACACTGCGCGCCTGGGCGGCGAGTTCTTCCTCGTGGGTCAGCACGCCCACGGTGGTTTCGCTCGGGCCATAGTGGTTGATCAGACGACAGCCCGGTTTCAGTTGCTGCACGCGCTCGACCAGCGCCGGCGAACAGGCTTCGCCGCCGACGATCAGCGCGTGTTCCGGCAGCACGTCGGCAGGCTTGGCCGCCTGCAACAGCGCGGCGAGATGTCCGGGGACGATTTTCAGCACGCCGACGCGATGGCGGGCCATGTATTCGGCAAAGCGATCCGGGTCGAAGCCGAGTTCTTCCGGCAGCACATGCAGCAGTCGGCCCGAGCACAACGCACCGAACAGCACGGTGAAGCCAAGGTCGGCGGCGATGGTCGAGACCAGCGCCATGCTCGCCTCCGGCGCCGGCGCCAGACGTTCGAGTACGCCGCGCACATAACTGCCCAGTGCGCCGTGGCTGACCAGCACGCCCTTCGGTTGCCCGGTGGAACCGGAGGTGTGAATCACGTAGGCCGGCGACTGCGCATACAGCGTCAGTTCAGGCGCGGACGTCGGCAGTGACTGCCATTGCCCCGGTGCAAACTCCAGACCCTGACAGCCCTCACCCGCCACTTCGCTGAGCCGTGCGTCGCCTTCAGCACCGATCATCGCCCGCGCCTGCGCAGCGCCGAGCATCTGTTGCAGGCGCGCGCTTGGCGCCTTGACGTCGAGCGGCATGTACACCCCGCCAGCCTTGAGAATCGCCAACAGGCAAGTCAGCCAGTCCAGCGAACGTTCCAGCAGCACCGCCACCGGTGCGCCGACACTGACGCCCTGCGCACGCAAATAATGGGCGAGACGATTGGCCTCCTGATCCAGCGCCTTGAAAGTCACCGTTTGCTTGAGATCCCGAGCGGCCAGCGCCTGCGGCTGCCGCGCCACTTCACGCGCCCAATGTTGCAACACCGTCAACGCCGGTTCGCGTTGGCTGGCAAGCGCAGCAGGCCGTGGTGTGGCAACCATGTGCAATGGCGCCTGCGGCGAGTCGAGCAACTGGGTAAACAGATCCAGCAACATCGGCACAAAACCGGCGACCGTTTCCGCCCGATAGAGATCGCTGGCGTAGGTCATCTGGCCGTGGATCAGCGCGCCGTCGTCGGTGATATCCAAGGCCAGATCGAAGTGCGTGCCGTCCTTGGCCAGCGGGTATTCGCTGACGGTCAGGCCGGGCAAGGCCATCGAGCGTTGTTTCTGCATGCCGACGTTCTGGTTGAACTTGGCCTGGAACAGCGGGTTGTGGCCCAGGGTGCGTTCGGCGACCAATTCGTCGACGAGTTGCTCGAACGGCAACTCCTGATGTGCCTGCGCGCCGAACGCCGCTTCACGCACCTGCGCGAGCAAATCGGCGAAACTGCCGCGCTCATCGACCTGGCAACGCAGCACCTGGGTGTTGACGAAGAAACCGATCAGTCCCTCGACTTCGGCGCGGCCACGGTTGGCATTCGGCACGCCGACACGAATGTCGCGCTCGCCAGCCAGACGCGAAAGGAACAGCGAGAACCCCGCCAGCACCAGCATGAACAGGCTGGTGCCCTGGCTGCGCGCGAAGACGTTGAGCTGCTGCGAAAGGTCGGTGCCGAAATCAAAGCTCAGGGTCTGTCCTGCAAAGCTTTGCGTCAGCGGTCGGGCAAAGTCCGGCGCCACTTCCAGCAGCGGATGTTCGTCGCCCAATTGCTGACGCCAGTAGTCGAGCTGGCGTTCACCCTCGCCGGCCTCCAGCCAGCGCCGCTGCCAGATCGCATAGTCGGCGTACTGCAACGGCAGCGCCGGCAATTGCGGCTCGCGCTGCAGGCTGAACGCCTGATAGCACTGGACGAATTCCTTGACCATGACGTCCATCGACCAGCCATCGGAGACGATGTGATGCATGCTCACCACCAGCACGAACTCATCGTCAGCCAAAGCAAACAGGCTGGCGCGCAACAGCGGGCCGTGGCGCAGATCGAACGGTTGCGCGGTGACGTCGTGCACGTGTTGCGCGAGCAGTTCTTCGCGCTCTTGCGCGGCGGTGCCGGTCAGATCGAAGCGTTCCAGCGCAATACTTTGCTGCTCGAGAATCAGCTGATGCGCTTGATCGCCGTCGGTGTGAAACACCGTGCGCAACACTTCATGGCGCGCCAGCAGATGATCGAACGAGCGGCTCAGGGCCGACTCATCCAGCCGGCCTTTCAGACGCAAGCCAGCGGCCATGTTGTATGCGGCGCTGTGCGGTTCCAGTTGCCAGAGGAACAGCAGGCGCTGCTGGGCGAACGACAGGGGAATCTGCGCGCAGTCGTGGCGGCTGACCGGCAGCGGCAACAGGCTGAAATCCTTGCCCTCCTCGCGCAGCTTGGCGAGAAACAGCCGACGCTGTTCCAGCGGCAGGCCGACGAACCTTTTTGCAATACGTTCCGCCATCGTGCCGCTCATACTTCTTCTCCTTGCAAAGCATTCATGAACTGATCCAGGTCGGACCAGTCGTCGTCGCCGCTCGCCTCGGCCAGTTGCCCGAGCACCTCGGCGAGATCCGCCAGCAGCGGTTTTTCGAACAGGCTGCGCAGCGGCAGCACCACGCCCATCTGCTCCTTGACCCGGGCAATCACCTGCGCGGCCAGCAACGAATGGCCGCCCAGTTCAAAAAAGTGATCGTCCAGGCCCACACGCGGCACGTGCAGCACCTCGGCCCAGACCTGCGCCAGACACTGCTCGGCCGGCGATTGCGGAGCGCGGTAATCGCCCTGCAACTGCGCCGGATCCGGCGTCGGCAAGGCCTTGCGGTCGAGCTTGCCGCTCGGCGTGAGCGGCAGGTCCGCCAGCAACAGCAGATGCCCCGGCACCATGTAATCCGGCAGGCTGGCTTGCAGCGCCGCGCGGGTCTGCTGACGGAACGCCGTTTGCGTTGCCGCGCTGGCAAGCACCGCAGGTTCTGTCACCACGTAGGCGACCAGTTGCGCACCGCCGGCGAATGGCACCGCCAGCACCACTGCCTCGCGAACGCGCGGACATTGCTGCAGGCGCGATTCGATCTCGCCCAGTTCGATGCGGAAGCCGCGAATCTTCACCTGATGATCGACCCGACCGACATATTCCAGCGCGCCATCGCCGCGCAGCCGCGCACGATCGCCGGTGCGGTACAGGCGCTGACCGTCGGCGAAAGGGTCGGCGATGAACCGCTCAGCGCTGAGGCTCGGCTGACGGTGATAACCGCGCGCCAGCCCCGGCCCACCGATGTACAACTCGCCCACCGCACCTTGCGGCAGCAGGTTCAGATCATCGTCGAGCACGTAAAGACGCCGCGCTGCCAGTGCGTGGCCGATCGGCATGCCGCGCCACGACACGTCCTGCGCGGTCAGCGCGGTGCAGTCATGAATCGTCGAGACCACCGTGGCCTCGGTTGGGCCGTAGGTGTTGAGCAGGCGCACATGGCCGAGCCCGGCCTGTTGCCACAAGCGCAAACCGTCCACCGCCATGGCTTCGCCGCCAACGTGAATCTGCCGCAGTGCGCCGAAACTGGCCGGCGGTTTCGCCGCGTATTCCTGCACCAGCCAATACCAATAAGCCGCCGGCAGGTCGGCCAGAGTGATGCCCTGATCGATGATCACCTGATGCAGCGTCGCGCTGTCCCACAACGGCGCATCGCGCATGACCACGCTGGCGCCATGGCACAGCGGCGGGAAAAACTGCTCGACGAAACCGTCGAAGCTGCTGGTGGCGAATTGCAGGACCCGGTCGCCTTCGCGCAGATCGCTGTAGTCGATGGCGCGGGCGATGAACTCGCTCAGCGCGCCATGACTGATCGCCACGCCTTTCGGCCGCCCGGTGGAACCCGAGGTGTAGATCACGTACGCGAGGTTGTCGGCCTCGACCGTGACCGACAGATTGTCGCTCTGCCCGCTGGCGGGCAATTGCTCCAGACACAGGCACTCGATACCGTCGAGCGGCGGCAGGCTGGCAAGGCTTTGCTGATCACTGAGCAACAGTTGCAAACCACTGTCAGCGAGCACATGGCGCAAGCGTTCGGCTGGGGTCTGTGGATCCAGCGGCACATAGGCACCACCGGCCTTGAGCACGGCAAGCAGCGCCACCGCCAGTTCCAGTGAACGTCCCAGCGCGACGCCGACCAGCACGTCCGGGCCGACACCCTGCGCGCGCAACTGATGGGCCAAGCGATTGCTTCGAGCGTTGAGTTCGTCGTAGCTGAATGCCGGCGCAGGCGCTGTGGCCAACAGCACCGCTGGCGCTTGCGCAGTCCGTGCGACTTGCGCTTCGAACAGGCTTTGCACGCTAGTGAAACGAGGCGCTGGCGCGGTGGCCTGGATCAACCCGTGGCGTTCGCTGTCGGCGAGCATCGCCACTTCGCCGATCAAATGCTGCGGGTCGCGGCACACCGACTGGAGAATGTTGCGCCAATGCCCGGCCAGCGCGGCGATGGTTGAGGCATCAAAAATATCCGTGGCGTACGTGAAGGCGGCAAACAATTGTTCGCCCTCCTCGCGGGTGTCGAGCATCAGGTCACTGCTAGCCGCATGTTGCCGGCCGCTGCCGGCCAGTTGTTCCTCGCTCAGATAGCCCACGCGCAAGCCTGAAGCGAGTTGCGCCTGATGCAAATCGGTAACCAGCGGCTGGTGGTTGAACATCACCTGAAACAGCGGATTGTGGCTTTGGCTGCGCGCCGGTTGCAGGGCTTCGATCAAGGCGTCGAACGGCAGATCCTGATGGGCCTGAGCGCCCAGTGCAGCCTGGCGCAGGTTCTGCAGCAACTCAGTGAAGGGCGTTTGTGCGGTGACCACGCTGCGCAGGATCTGGGTGTTGACGAAGAAGCCGATCAACCCTTCGGTTTCACTGCGGGTGCGGTTGGCGATCAGCCCGCCGACACGAATATCGGTCTGGCCGCTGTAGCGATGCAACAGGGTCTTGAACGCCGCCAGCAGCACCACGAACAAGGTAACGCCCTGACGCTGGGCAAGGTTTTTCAGTTCTTCGCGCAGGGCCGCGTCGATCACCGTTTCCAGACGTGCGCCTTGATGGCTGGCTTGCGCCGGATAAGCGCGGTCGGTGGGCAATTCCAGCACGGGATGTTCGTCGCCCAGTTGCGTGCGCCAGTAGTCCAGTTGCCGCTCGCGCTCACCGGCCTCCAGCCAGCTGCGCTGCCACAGTGCGTAGTCGCGGTAATGCACGGTCAACGGCGCCAGCGTCGGTTCACGCCCGGCCACCAGCGCGTCATACGTGCGCATGAATTCGTCGATCAGAATGTTCATCGACCAGCCGTCGGCGATGATGTGATGCAGGGTCAGCAGCAGCACGTGTTGCTCTTCGGCAAGGCGCAACAGCCGCAGACTCAGCAGCGGGCCGTTCTGCAAATCGAAAGCCTGGGTCGCCTCGGCCATCATGTGCTGCTGCGCCAGCGGCCAGCGCTGGGCTTGGGGCAATTCGCTCAGGTCAGTCACGGGTAACTTCAGTGGCTTTGGTTCGGCCACGCGCTGGAAGGCCCGCTCGCCATCCTGGCCGAAGGTGGTGCGCAAACATTCGTGGCGCGCCGCCAAACGGCTGAAGGCTTGCTCCAATGCTTCGACTTGCAGATCGCCATCCAGACGCACCGCCATCGGCAAGTTATAGGCTGCGCTGGTCGGCTCCAGTTGCCAGAGAAACCACATGCGCTGCTGCGCGTAAGACAGGCCGTCACGCTCGGCGATGCCGTCGCAGGCGGTCATTGGAAGCTGCGCAAAATCGATGCCCTCGCGGGCCATGCCGGCGAGGAACAGACGGCGTTTGTCCTGGGGCAATTCGATAAAGCGGCGGGCTAGTTTCTGTGCGTCTGCGGCATTCATGCGTGGAGTCCTTGCTGATCGGCGGCGTGACCTGGAGACCCGGTCGTATCAACAAGAACGAATGGCCCGCGCAATGATTTAGCGCGCCTGCGGCAATCACGGCCCGACGGTACAAAGGCCAGACAGACAAATGCCGAAGCCGGTACAGGCCCGGATTCGGCATTTGAGTTGAAGGGTTGCGAACAGGTCAGCGCACGTCCTGCGAATGCCCCTCGGCCATCGCCACGATAACTTTGCGCGGCCCTTCGAACGGTGAGCGCGCGTGAGCCGAGAGCATGTTGTCGAGCATCAGCACATCGCCCTCCTGCCAGGGGAAACTGATCGCACAGTCGTCGAGCACCGCACGAATCTGCGCCAGCACTTCGTCTTCGATCGGCGAGCCGTCGCCGTAGTAGACATTACGCGGCAGATCTTCTTCGTCAACAATGTCGAGCAGGCTTTCGCGCACGTCCGCTGGCAGGTTGGAGATGTGAAACAGGTGCGCCTGATTGAACCAGACGTGGTCGCCGGTCACCGGGTGCACCGCCACCGCCTGACATGTCTGCCGCGTGCGCAGCTCACCGTCGTCCTTCCACTCGCAGACAATGCCGTGGGCCTTGCAGTAGGCCTCGACGACTTCGCGGTCTTCGGTGTTGAACACGTCTTCCCAAGCGACATCGAGGCCATTGCCAAAGTTGCGCACGTACATCAGGCCCTTGCTGACGAACCGCTCGCGGATCGCCACGGGGATGCGCCGGTAGACTTCGCGGCTGTCGGCAATCGGCGTCTCGCCTCCGGACCTGGCAGCGATCATGCTGTAGAACCAGATCTTCATCGGCCAGTCGCGGGAATAGGCCTGTTCGTTGTGCAACGGAATGCTCTGGTGCGCCGGGTATTCGGTGGAGGTGTACACGCCTTGAGTGACGTTGGTGCGCGGCGTCGAGCCGAACTCGTAGTTCAGCAGCGGATGGCCGAAATTCGCGGCGAACTGGCGGAACTGCTCGGCGCCATCGAGGCGGAAGCCGCGAAACAGCACGCCACCGTCGCGCAGCAGATGCTCGTCGACCAAGGCCTTCAATTCATCGAATACCGCCAACAGATCGGTGTCGGCATCGCCCGCCTCGACCAACAGCGGCAAACGTCCGCGCTGCGGCAGCAACGGCCGCACGGAAAACCCCAGAGCAACAGCCATGACTGGCCTCCTGAAAATGATAGATGAGGCGCGTCTCAGAACGCCGGTTGCACGGCCTGCGCAAGGCGTCGGTGATGCACTTCCAGATGGGTCTTGATCGTGCGAATGACCCGCGCTTCATGTTCATGAATGAAGAAATGCCCGCCGGTCATCATGTCCACCGAGAAACTGCCCAGGGTCTCTTTGCTCCAGCCGATCAGTTGTTCGGTGGTGGCGCGGTCTTCCTTGCCACCGAGCACGTGCACCGGGCAATTGAGCAAGGGCCGCTCGGCAGGCGTAAAGCGCCCGCACATCATGAAATCGGCGCGCAGCACCGGCAGGGTCAGGCTCATCAATTCCTCATTGGCGAGGATTTCTTCGCTGGTGCCCTGAAAGGTGCGCAACTGTTCGATGAGCTCTGCATCGCTGCGCGGTTCGGCAAAGCCGCGGTCGTAATCGCTGCGCATGGACGGTGCGGCGGTGCCGGAGGCGAACAGCGCCAGCGGCTCCGGCACACCCGACTCGCGAAAGGCATGGGCCAGTTCGCAGGCGAGCAACGCACCCAGGCTATGCCCGAACAACGCATAAGGGCCTTGCAGCCCCGGCTTGTGCTCGCGCGCCAGTTGCCGCGCCAGTGCGCGCATGTCGGTTTGCAGCGGTTCATCGAACCGCGCGCCACGTCCCGGCAGTTCCACCGGTTGCAATTGCAGCCACGTCGGCAGTTGACGCCGCCAGCGGCTGTAAACCATGGCGCTGGCGCCCGAATAGGGCAGGCACAGCAATGTCAGCTTGGTCACCGCGCTTTCCTTGAAAAATGTGTCTGCAAGAAAGACGGATCACTGGCCGGACAAATTAGTCGCCCGGTCGCTAAATTCCCCCGCCAGCCGCTCGTTGCCTGTTCAGGAAAAAAACAACAATCGCGAGGAATCACCGTGGACCTGCAGAGCATTCTGGGCAAGTTGTTCGCCAACGCCGGCGCGGTCGGCATCGAGGGCGTTTTCCAGTTCATCTTCAGTGGGCAACAGGCGTACTGGTACGACATCAAGACCAGCCAGCGCACGGCAGTCGGGCGCCACCCGCGTCCGGACGTGACCATCGAAGTCGCTGAAAAAGATTTTCTCGGGATCATGGCCGGCGTGGTCAATGTCGAGGAACTGTTCGCCAGCGGGCGCCTGAAGATCGGCGGCAACATGGGCCTGGCGACGATGTTGCCGCAGATCATCGACCACGCTCGCCAGGGTGGCGGCACGGTGGAAAAGGTCGACATGAACAAGCGCTATCCGACGCCGCCACGCTTCAGCGAAAAGCTCACTGCCGCGCTGCCTCGCCAGACCAGCGTCGAACGCCGTGCGCGCGCCGAGTTGAGCCGGCACGAATTCGAAACCCGTTTTCTGCCCAACGGCATTCCGCTGGTGATCAGCAATGCCCTGCACGACTGGCCATTGTTCAGCCTGAGCCGTGAGGAATCGCTGGTGCATTTTGCTGAACTGCAGGGCATCACCCGCCACGGCGATTACGTGAAGAAGACCTTTTCCACCGAGCGTGATTTCCGCTCGACCTCGATGGCCGAGTTCATCGCCTCGCTGGACAGCCCGGCGGTCAAGGGCGCGGACGGCGAGCCGCCGGCGTACATGGGCAACAACATTCTGCCGGCGCAATTGCTGCAACAGATCCAATACCCGCCCTACTTCGACACCTCGCTGTTCATCCCGCCACGGATCTGGATCGGCCCCAAGGGCACGCTGACGCCGTTGCACCGCGATGACACCGACAACCTCTTCGCCCAGGTTTGGGGCCAGAAAAAATTCACCCTCGCCGCGCCGCATCACCGCGAAGCGCTGGGCACCTGGTCGACCGCGCCCAAGGGAGGCCTGGATGGCTGCGACTTCAACCCGGACGCACCGGACTATGAACGTTTCCCGGCAGCGCGGGAGGTGACGTTTTTGCGGGTGACGCTGGAGGCCGGGGATCTGCTGTTTTTGCCAGAGGGCTGGTTCCATCAGGTGGAGTCGGTGTCGACTTCGCTGTCAGTCAACTTCTGGGTCAACTCAGGACGAGGCTGGTAACACCGCAAAATAACTGTGGGAGCGAGCCTGCTCGCGAATGCGTTGTATCAGGTATGAAGATATTTACTGACACACCGCCTTCGCGAGCAGGCTCGCTCCCACAGTGGAATTTCATTTCAAGTGACGGAAACTTTGAAACGCTGAAACCAGCACCACCGCCCCCGCCGCAATCGCCAGCCAGAAGCCGCTACGCGCGCCAAACGCATCCACCAGCGCGCCGGAACCGGCGGCGCCGATCGCCACGCCGATGCTCAGCCCGGTCACCAGCCAGGTCAGGCCTTCAGTCAGTTTGGCCGGCGGCACGATGCGTTCGATCAACGCCATCGCCACAATCAACGTCGGTGAAAAGAACAGCCCGGCGATAAATACCGCGATCGACAAGCCAAGGATGTTACTCGCCAAAAGCAGCGGCAGCGTGGTCACCGCCGTCGCCACGGCGCCGTAGAGAAACAGGCGCGGCAACGGCAGTTTCGAACGCATCGCACCGAAGGCGATGCCGGCCAGGCATGAGCCGATCGCGTATACCGACAAAACAATACTCGCCGCTGCCGGCTGGCCCTGATGTTGAGCGAAGGCGACGCTGACCACATCGATGACCCCGACGATCACGCCCATCGCCAGCATCAACGCCAGCAGCCATTGCACGTCAGTCGAGCGAATGATCGAGCCCTGATGCTGCGACTCCTGCGCGTGCACCGGTGGTTCGGTGCTGCGCTGGGCGACAAACGCCGTCACGCCGATGGCCAGGGCCAGCAGCGCCGCCAGCGGCCCGGCCTCGGGAAACACCGCGACCGACAAGCCCACCGACAGCGGCGGCCCGACGATAAAACACACTTCGTCGAGCACCGACTCCAGCGCATACGCCGTCTGCAATTGCGGCTGGCCACGATAGATCTCGGTCCAGCGCGCCCGCACCATCGCCGACATGCTCGGCATGCACCCGGCCAGCGCGGCGAAGACGAACAACGTCCAGTCCGGCGCCTGCAAACGCGTGCACAGCAGCAACATCAATAACCCGCCGCCACCGGTCAGCGCAGCGATTGGCAGCACCCGCCCCTGCCCATAACGGTCCACCAGCCGCGATACCTGTGGCGCGCAAAACGCCGTGGCCAAGGCAAACGTCGCCGCCACCGCACCCGCCAGCGCATAACCGCCGTTCAACTGCGCAAGCATGGTGATCAGGCCGATGCCGGTCATCGAAATCGGCATGCGCGCCAGCATCCCGGCCAGTACAAAAGCACGGGCACCGGGGGCGGTGAACAATTCGCGGTAGGGATTTGCCATCGATTGCAGCCTCATCAAGGGCGGCCAAGTTGCCATAGCCTTGAATGCCGTGGAAGCGCGCAATTGTTAGCGGTCTGTGAAGGCCCTTCGCTCGCACATTCGAAATGCAGTCCCCTGTGGGAGCGAGCTTGCTCGCGAAGGGGCCCGCGCAATCACCGCTTCCAGCAAATGAACTCTCAGCGTCTGCCATCAGTCAGCTACTTAAGTCTCTGGAACCAAGGCGTGAATCATCATGCAGATTTCCCTCGCTCATCAGGTGGCGCTGGTCACGGGCGCCAGCTCCGGCATCGGCCATGCCGCCGCCAAAGCACTCGCTGCGGCCGGTGCCGCGGTCGTGATCAACTACAACAGCAGCGCCGAACCTGCGGAAGAACTGGCCGCGCAAATTAACGCCGAAGGCGGTAAGGCCCTCGCCATCGGCGCGGATGTTTCAAAAGAAGAAGATGTCGAGCGGCTGTTCGCCGAGACCGTCGAAGCCTTCGGCTCGCTGGATATTTTGGTAGCCAATTCCGGCCTGCAAAAAGACGCTGCCGCCGTGGACATGACCCTCGACGACTGGAACACGGTGATCGGCGTCAACCTCACCGGGCAGTTCCTCTGCGCGCGGGAGGCGTTGCGGATTTTTCAGCGTCAGGGCGTACGCGAAGGCGTGTCGCGCGCGGCGGGCAAGATCATTCACATGAGCTCGGTGCACCAGCGCATTCCATGGGCCGGGCATGTCAATTACGCGGCGTCCAAGGGCGGCGTCGATCAGTTGATGCAGAGCCTCGCTCAGGAAGTCAGCCACCAGCGCATCCGTATCAACAGCATCGCGCCCGGTGCGATCAGCACGGCCATCAACACAGAAGCCACTGAAGGCGCGGCCGGCGACAAACTTCTTGAGCTGATTCCCTACGGACGCATTGGCGATGTCGAGGACGTTGCCAACGCAGTGGTTTTCCTCGCTTCCGATGTGTCTGACTACATCGTCGGCACCACCCTGTTCATCGATGGCGGGATGAGCCTCTATCCGGAGTTTCGCGGCAATGGCTGAGCCTGAAGTGGAACAACAAAGTCCCATCGGTGCCCACGGCATCATCGGCGACATGCGCAGCGCCGCACTGGTCAACGACAAGGGCAGCGTGGATTTTTTCTGCTGGCCGGAGTTCGACAGCCCGACGATTTTCTGCTCGCTGCTCGACACCCCTGAAGCAGGGATTTTCCAGCTCGCGCCGGACTTGCCGGATGCGCGCCGGGAACAGATTTATCTGCCCGACACCAACGTCTTGCAGACCCGTTGGCTGAGCGAACACGCGGTGGTAGAAATCACCGATCTGCTGCCCATCGGTGACGATGTCGACGCCCTGCCCCTGCTGATGCGCCGGGTGCGCGTGGTCAGCGGCTCGGCGACGTTCAACCTGCGCTGCGCGGTGCGCCACGACTATGGTCGCGCCGACACCCGGGCAGAGATGGACGCAAAGGATGTGACGTTCCACGCCGCTGGCCAGCCGTCGATACGCCTGGCTTCAGATCAGGCACTGCAGATCGACGCGCAAGCGGCCGTCGCGCAATTCACCCTCGAGCACAATGAAACCGCCGCATTCATGCTCGGTGGCAGCGACGACCCACGCTTTGCCGAAGGCGCCGCCGAATTGTGCATGGAGCGCACCCTCAAATACTGGCGCGGCTGGATCGGCCAATCCAACTATCGCGGGCGCTGGCGGGAAATCGTCAATCGCTCCGCCCTCGCCCTGAAACTGCTGACCTCACGCCGGCACGGTGCAATCCTCGCGGCTGCCACTTTCGGCCTGCCTGAAACGCCTGGAGGCGAGCGCAATTGGGATTACCGCTACACGTGGATCCGCGACGCTTCGTTCACGGTTTACGCGTTCATGCGCCTGGGCTTTGTCGATGAAGCCAACCACTACATGCAATGGCTGCGCGGACGGGTCAGCGATTGCTGTGGCAAACCGATGAAACTCAACATCCTCTATGCCATCGACGGCCAGCAGGAATTGCCGGAAACCGAACTCACGCACCTGTCCGGTCACGGCGGCGCGCAACCGGTGCGCATTGGCAACGGCGCTTATGATCAGATCCAGCTGGATATCTTCGGCGAGCTAATGGATGCGGTGTATCTGGTCAACAAATACGGTGACGCCATTTCCCACGAAGGCTGGCGGCACGTTGGCGAGGTGGTCGATCAGGTCTGCGAGACGTGGCAGAGCGAAGATGTCGGCATCTGGGAAATGCGCGGTGAAACCCATCATTTCCTGCACTCGCGGCTGATGTGCTGGGTGGCGCTGGACCGGGCGATCCGTCTGGCTTCCAAGCGTTCGCTGCCGGCGCCGTTCGCCCGTTGGGATAACACCCGGCAAGCGATCTACACCGACATCTGGGACAACTTCTGGAACGAAGAACGCGGGCATTTCGTTCAGTACAAGGGCGGCACCGCGCTGGACGGCTCCATGCTGCTGATGCCGCTGGTGCGTTTAGTCAGCGCCAAGGATCCGCGCTGGCTGTCGACTCTGGAAGCGATCGAAAAAACCCTGGTGCGCGACGGCATGGTCTATCGCTATCGCAACGAAGACGCCAACATCGATGGCCTCAGCGGCACCGAAGGCGCGTTCGCCGCGTGCTCGTTCTGGTACGTCGAATGCCTGGCCCGCGCCGGCCAGGTGGAAAAAGCCCATCTGGAGTTCGAGCAATTGCTGCGATATGCCAACCCGCTTGGACTGTACGCCGAAGAGTTCGACAGCCATGGGCGGCACCTGGGCAACACACCGCAAGCGCTGACGCATCTGGCGTTGATCAGTGCGGCGAGTTTTCTTGACCGCAAGCTGAGTGGCGAGAAGAGTTCCTGGCAGCCGTAGGCGCTGAGGCTTTTTCGCCAGCGCTTGTCAGACCGATCTCTGATCGACAGGTATGTTTCCACAACGGGCCTGCATGCCAGACAACTGGCTCAGGCCCATATTCATGGTGAAACCTGCGCAGCGGTGACCCGCAGTCCGTTCGCAGATACAGAGTGTCTGAATACGATTCAAACGGAGTGGTTCGTCATGATCGAGAGCGTTCTTACCCCAACCCTGACCATTGCCTACGAACAGCACGGTCCGAACAACGGCGCCCCGGTGATTCTGCTCCACGGCTTCCCCTATTCCCCGCGCGCCTTCGACGAAGTCGCCCCGGCGCTGGCCGCGCGAGGCTACCGCGTCATCGTGCCGTACTTGCGCGGTTACGGGCCGACCCGGTTCAACAGTGCGCAAACCCTGCGCTCCGGCCAGCAAGCTGCGATGGCGCAGGACTTGCTCGATCTGATGGATGCGCTGGGTATCGAACAGGCCATGCTTTGCGGGTATGACTGGGGCGGTCGGGCGGCGTGTGTTGTCGCGGCGTTGTTTCCGGCGCGAGTGCGCGGGCTGGTCAGCGGCGACGGCTACCTCGTGCAGGACATCGCCCATGCGAACCAGCCGTTGGACCCCGAAGACGAGCATCGGCTCTGGTATCAGTACTACTTCCACACGCCGCGTGGCGTCGAGGGACTTAAGCAGAATCGCCGGGAGTTGTGTCAGTTGCTTTGGCGGCTGTGGTCGCCGACATGGGCGCGAAAGGATGAACGCTACCCGCTGACCGCTGGCGCTTTTGATAATCCTGATTTCGTCGACGTGGTGATTCATTCCTATCGGCATCGCTTCGGCTACGCCCCGGGCGATCCAGCCCTGGAGTGGATGGAGGAAGCGCTGGCCACACAGCCGGTGATCAGCGTGCCGAGCATTTCGCTGTGCGGCGCCGATGATGGCGTCGGCCCGCCTTCGCTGATTGATGGAGATGCCGAACATTTCAGCGGCTTCTATGAGCGGCGCGTGCTGGCGGGTGTCGGCCACAACATTCCCGAAGAAGCGCCGCAGGAAACCCTCAAGGCGATACTGGATCTGCTGCAACGCTGACCGAAAACCGCTCCCGATAAGCCTGCGGTGTCACGCCAATGGCACGGAGAAAACTGCGCCGCAACGTCTCTTCGCTGCCAAACCCGCAATTGGCGGCGATGCGTTTCACCGGCAGGCCGGTATCGCTGAGCAGTCGTCGAGCGGTTTCCACGCGGATCAATTCGATCGCCCGCGCCGGGGTCTGGCCGGTGTCGGCACGGTAGTGGCGGATAAAACTGCGCTCGCTCATGCCGGCCTGTTCGGCGAGGGTCGGGACGCCGAGGTCGCAGGTCAGGTTTTCGGCGATCCAGGCGTGCAGTTCATCGAAGCGGTTGCCCTGTTGTTGCAGCGACAGCGTCACGCTGAATTGCGACTGCCCGCCCGGGCGTTTCAGGAAGACGACCAGGTGCCGGGCGACGTCGAGGGCGATGTCGCGGCCGAGGTCTTCTTCGACCATGGCCAGCGCCAGATCGATGCCGGCCGTGACCCCGGCCGAGGTCCACACCGGGCCGTCGTTGATGAAAATCGGATTGGCTTCCACGTGCAGATTCGGATGTTGCGCGGCCAGTTGCTCGCAGCGCGTCCAGTGGGTGACCACGCGGCGGCCATCGAGCCAGCCGCTGGCGGCGAGCAGAAAGGCCCCGGTGCACACCGAAGCCACGCGCCGGCAATGAGTGCCGTGCTCGCGCACCCAGTCGACCAGTTGCGAGTCTTCGGCGGCGGGATAAATGCCCCAGCCGCCGGCGATAATCAAGGTGTCGCTGGGCGTTTGCGGCAACGGTTCGGCCAGCACCGCTAGGCCCGCCGACGACATCACCGCCCCGCCGCCGCTGGCGATCACGCTCGGCGCATAGGGCGTCGGCAAACCACGCTGGCGGGCCAGATCGTTGGCCGAGGCGAACACCTGCAACGGCCCGGTAACATCGAGAATCTGCATGTTGGCGAACGCGAGGACGTGAATGGCTTTAGGCATTTGGCGTAATTCGTGGGGTGATTGGCGTATGCGCCAGAACCTACGCGCCTACAGTGCAGTCGTCCACTTCTTTCAACGGAGCAAGAACGATGCCGCTGCAGATCGGTTTTCTGTTATTCCCGCAGGTTCAGCAACTCGACCTGACCGGCCCTTACGACGTGCTCGCCTCGTTGCCCGGCGTGCAGGTGCACCTGATCTGGAAGGACCTGATGCCGGTGACGTCCAGCACCGGCCTGCTGCTGAAACCGACTACTACTTTCGAGGATTGTCCGGATCTGGATGTGATCTGCGTGCCCGGCGGCAGTGGCGTCGGGCCGCTGATGGAAGATCAGCAGACGCTGGATTTCATCAAACGCCAAGCCGCGCAGGCACGTTATGTGACCTCGGTGTGCACCGGCTCGCTGGTGCTCGGCGCGGCTGGCCTGCTGCAGGGCAAGCGCGCGACCACGCATTGGGCGTATCACCAGTTGCTGCCGACCCTGGGCGCGGTTGCGGTGAAGGATCGGGTGGTACGCGACGGCAATCTGTTTACCGGCGGCGGGATCACTGCTGGCATCGATTTCGCCTTGGTGCTGGCGGCGGAACTGGTCGATGCCGATACGGCGCAACTGGTGCAGTTGCAACTGGAATATGCCCCGGCACCGCCGTTCAATGCCGGCAGCCCGGACGTGGCACCGAGTGCAGTTGTCGATGAAGCGCGGTTACGTGCGGCGCCTTCGTTGAAGCTGCGCACCGAGATTACTGAACGCGCAGCGGCCAAACTGGGCCTGCGCTGATCTCCCAGCCAATCACAACCCTTGTATGAGCTGCCGCAGGCTGCGATCTTTTGATCTGATCGTTCCCACGCTCTGCGTGGGCTGTCTCTTATACACATCTGACGCTGCCGACGATTAACGT